>SHYW01000116.1 GCA_009692615.1 Deltaproteobacteria bacterium
ATTCTGGCTTTTTCTTGCGCGAGAGCTGAAAAAGAAGTTGTGACAATGCTGCTGATGGTTAGTAGGGTCAAAAGGATACACGCTTTGCTTCGGCTCATGTTTATTCCTTTTACCAAGGGCATCTGCCCCGTGTTGTGATCCCAGTTTATATTCTAATGAAATCGAGTTCGTAATTCAGTGTTCAGATCAGGGATTTAAGTTTCTTCAGCGCTTGGACAGGGGAGGAAGCTGGGGTCAGAGGAAGCTGTCATCAGGGTCAGGCCTGAGTATTGATTTATTTAGTACGATTCGTTCACCGCCGCTACCGTTTCGCCCGTTCGGCGAAGCTCCAATCGACGACGGTTTGGGTTTTGACGGCGATTTTTTCCTTGGCGCGGAACGTGCCGACGGATATCCATTCTTCCACAACCGAGTCAGGCACGGTGAGGTCGGGATTGAACTGTTCGCGGTAGAGATTGTAAAACCGCTCGGCCACCGGACGGTCGAGCTTCAAAAGTTTTTCCACCAGGCCGGCGCCGATCTCGCGTTGGTTTTGCAAAAACAAGATCGCGTTGCGTAACGGGCGCAGCATGCGGACGATTTCATCCGGCTCCTTGTCAATTTTTCGTTGCGAAGTGCTGAGACCAACGATGGGGATTTTGACGTACTCTGCCATCTCCTTGATCGTCAGCAAAACTTTAAAGCCCCTTTGTTCGGCGCGGTATTCGAATGGGCTGTTGACCACCGTGGCATCCACCGAACCGCCGAGCAGGGCGGCGAAGCGCGCGTCGGGGCTACCGGCGATGGACAGCAGCGTGACATCTTTGTTGGGATCGAGGCCGTTGCGGCTAAGCAATTGATAGATGGCGAAATCCGCCGAGCTGCCAAAAGTGTTGATCGCCAGCCGTTTGCCTTTGAGATCCTTGACGCTGTTGATGTCGGGACGGGAGATGATCGCGTAGCCGCTCGATTTCACCGTGGCGGCGACGATTTTCACCGGCAGGCCGCGGACTGCCGCGCCGGCGATGAACGGCATGATCGTAACATAGTCGAGCTCGTTGGAGAGCAGCGCGTTGAGCATCAGATTCGTTCCCTGAAACTGAATGTAGCGCGGTTTGAGTCCTTCCTTTTCGAAAAAGCCGCGCTCCATGGCGACGCGATCCGGCAGCGCGGTCCAAGCCGAACCGCCGGTCCAGCCAATGTTCAATACTTTAGGCTCGGCGCACAGCGCCAACCCAACTTGGACTAGGACCGATAGGACAAATATCAATGATCGTAGAACTCTCATCGACCTGCTCATGCGCTGGCGGCTTTTTTCTGTTCGGACGGCGCTAGATGTTTAGCGAAAAACTCCTGCGACCGCTGCCATGAAATTTTATCCGCTTCGGGGCGGTAGCCGTCCCAGCCGGCGCGGTTAAAGCCGTGCGGCGCATTATCGTAAAAATAAAATTCATGGGATTTGCCGAGGCGATTGAGTTCGGCGTCGAGTTTGCGCATTTCATCGGGCGGCGGATTTTTATCGAGCTCGCCGAAATGGCCTTGGATCGGGCAGGAGACCTCGGCGGCGAAGCTCGCCGGCGCCGGCCGCTCGCCCCATTTTTGATAACAGCCGCCGCCGTAGAAATCGACGGCGACTTCGAAGTGCTTGCTCGCCGCCGCGCCGAGAAAGGCAATGCGGCCGCCCATGCAAAAGCCGACGATGCCTAGGCGTGCGCTGTCGACATAGGAGCAGCCTTTCAGAAAACTCACCGTGGCGTTGATGTCGTTGAGAACATTAATATCGCGCCGGGTGTGTTTGAAGTTGGCGATATCTTCGGCGTTTTTCGGTTCCCCTTCGCGGTGATAATACTGTGGCGCGATGCCGACGTAACCGGCCTCGGCGATGCGTTGGGTCATGCCTTGGGTAAACTCGCCGACGCCGTCTTGATTCTGGCCGACAATGATCGCCGGAAAGGGCCCGGGCCCATCGGGCTGGCAAACATAAAGGCCCATCGGTTGGTTGTCGACGCTAACGGTTTCCCAGGAATTTTTCATGACGATCCCCAATGATTCGACGTGCAAGATTGATCCTTCCAATAATCCGTTCATTGAATGGTGTCAAACGAAGGGTCGGTTGGCGCGGCCCGAGATAATTTCCTTGTCGGTCAAATGATGCTACAACTATTGCCCAGGAAAGAGTGAGCGAAAATGATTGAAATAAAATTGTCCGGTCGAAGCAAAATCGCCTTGGCTGCTAGTTTGGTTCTCGCGGCGGTTGTCAGCGTCGGCGAACTCGACGCGGCGGCTAAAGCAGCCAAGCGGCGCGGCGCACCGGCGAAGAACGCCAACGCGCTTCAAGCGGCGTCGAAGACGAAGAGCGCCAAACCGGCACAGGCCTTCGAACTCGACTTCAAAGAATTCAAACTGGCGAACGGTCTCAGAGTATTGCTCGCCGAGAATCATAGCGCGCCGACCTTTTCGATTTGCGTCACCTACAACGTCGGCTCCCGCGACGAGCGGCCGGGACGCACCGGTTTCGCCCATTTGTTCGAGCATATGTTGTTTCAAGGTTCGACGAACGTCGGCAAGGGCGAGCATTTCATTTTGATCCAGCAAAACGGCGGCAGCGCCAACGGCACGACCAACCAGGACCGCACCAACTATTACGAAACCCTGCCGGCCAATCAATTGGAGCTGGGCATCTTTCTCGAAGCCGACCGCATGCGCGCGCCGGCGATCACCCAGGCGAACTTCGATAACCAGCGTGCCACCGTGCAAGAAGAACGGCGGCAAAATTACGACAACCGTCCGTACGGCAAGGTTTACGAAGCGGCGCTCGATCTGGTCTACGATAGTTTTCCCTACAAGCACTCGACCATCGGTTCGATGGACGATCTCAACGCCGCCACGGTGGCCGACGCCGAAAGTTTTTTCCGCACTTACTATGCACCCAACAACGCGGTGCTGACGCTGGTCGGCAACTTCAAAACCGAGCGCGCCTTGGCCTTGATCAAAAAATATTTCGAGAACATCCCAGCGCAAACGCCGCCGCCGGCGCCGGTAATCGATGAGCCCGAGCAAAAGGGCGAGCGGCGCAAAGTGCTCGAAGACGGCTTTGCCCAGACGCCGCGCCTGGATTGGGTCTACAAAATTCCCCCGGGCAACACCGCCGACTGGTACGCTCTGGAAGTGCTCGGCCATGTGTTGTCCAACGGCGTGTCGTCGCGCCTGTACCAAAAATTCGTCAAGGAAAAAGAATTGGCGATCAGCGTCAGCGCCGATGCCAGCGAACAACGCGGCCCGGCGTTGTTTTGGTTTAGCATCATGGCCCGGCCAACGACAGATTTAACCGAATTGGAAAAACTGTTGGCCGAGGAAATCAGCCGGGTGCAAGCGGCGCCGGTGAGCGCGGCGGAATTGAGCCGGGTGCGCATGCAGTTGCGGCGTCAGCGGGCGCAGCAGCTCTACAGTACCCGCGCGCAGGCCAACGCGCTCGGTCATTTCGCGGTGTATTACAACGATCCCGGTCTGATCAACAAAGTTTGGGATCGCTACGATCAAATTACCGCAGCGGAGATTCAAACAGCGGCGCAAAAATATTTTACCCCAACCAATCGTTCGGTGCTCACGACGATACCTAAGCCCGCCGCAGCGGCGGGCGCGCGTTAAGCTTAAGAACATGCACATGCTTAAAAAAAATTTCACGGCACTTTGTTTAGCGACGGCGTTGACCGGCGGCGCAGCGGCGCTCCATGGGCAGCAAAGCGCGCCGGTGGCGCCGAGCAAAGTCGAGCGCAAGGAGCTCGCGCCGGTGTCGCGCGAAGTTTTGCAGGTCAAACTGCCCAAGCCGGTGGAAGCGAAGTTGAAAAATGGTTTGACCGTGCTGATCTTCGAAGATCGGCGCGCGCCGTTCATCAATTTGCAGCTGCACATCGGCGGCGCCGGCGCGCTGTTCGAGCCGACCAACATGGCGGGCTTGGCGAGCAGCACGGCGCAAATGCTGCGCGAAGGCACGACGACAAAAACTAGTTTACAGCTCGCCGAAGAGATCGACCGGCTCGGCGCGTCGATCGGCGCCGGCGCGGCCTACGGATCGCCGGACATGGTGCTCAGCGCGTCGGGCTTGAGCGACAATTTCGACGCTTGGTTCGACATCGTCGTCGACATGCTGCTGCATGCGAATTTTCCCGCCGACGAATTGGCGAAACTCCAGCAGCGCCAACGGGTGCAGCTGCGCGAGCAGCGCTCCGGCGCGAATTTTCTTTTGAGCGAACGCTTCAACCGCGCCGTTTACGGCGATCATCCCGCCGCCAAGGTTTCGGCGACGGCGGAATCCCTCGATACGATTACGCGCGAGGCGTTGCTGGCGTGGCAGCGCGAGCGCATCGCGCCGCAGAACTCGACTCTCGGCATCGCCGGCGCGGTCGATGCCAAAGAATTGATTGCCAAGCTGGAAAAGAATTTGGCGGGTTGGAAGAAAAAAACCGTGGCTCAAAGTTGGCCGCCCGATCCGGTGGCGGCGCGGGCGCGCAAAGTTTTACTCGTGCACCGGCCCAATTCGGTGCAAACCGCGGTCTCTCTCGGCAACATCGCCATCGACCGGCGCAGTGCCGATTATCCGGCGATGGTGGTGATGAACGATGTCATCGGCGGCGGCGCTTCGGCGCGCTTGTTTCTCAATCTGCGCGAAGAAAAAGGCTACACCTACGGCGTCTACAGCAATTTTAGCGCGCTGCGTTTTCCCGGACCCTGGCGCGCCGGCGGTAACATGCGCACCGAAGTCACCGACGGCGCGCTGGTGGAATTTTTCAAAGAGATCCGGCGCATGCGCGACGAGCCGGTGCCGAGCAAAGAGTTGGCCGAGAGCAAGCGCTCGATTGTCGCCAGCTTCGCACTGTCGCTCGAACAACCGTCGCGGGTGCTCGGCTTCGCGATGACGCGCAAACTCTACGGCCTGCCGGCGGACTACTGGGAAAAGTATCCCGCCAAGATCGCCGCGGTGAGCGCCGCAGATGTGCAGCGCGCGGCGCGTAAATATTTAGATCCTGAAACGCTGCAAGTGGTCGCCGTCGGCGACGCGACGAAAATAAAATCGCTGCTGGAAAAATACGGCGCAGTGGCGGTATACGATGCCAACGGCGCGCTCATGGCGGCGGAAAAACCTTAAGAAGTTAGGAGTAAGTAGTAAGGAGTGAGGAGATCTCAGATCCGAAACTCCTGACTCCTTACTACTTACTCCTAACTTCTTACCGATCGGAGTTTGACGATGGTGGCTGAAACGAATCTTGGCGCTGGTGCGCTGGCGGGATTGCGGGTGTTGGATCTCACCGGGCGCATGGGCGGATACTGCGGCTTGTTGCTGGCGAATTTGGGCGCCGAGGTTGTATTGATCGAGCCGGCCGGTGGCGATCCACTGCGCGGTCAAGGACCGTTTAAAAATTCGCTTGCCAATCCGGAAGCGAGTTTGTCCTTCGCCGCGTACCACACCAATAAATTCGGCATCGAACTCGATCTTGCCGGCGCGGCGGGCCAACAGACGCTGCGCGGGCTTATCAGCCACGCCGATGTTTTGCTCGAAGACCAACCGGTGGGTTATCTCGACAAACTCGGTCTGGGGTACACGGCGCTGCGAAGCATCAATCCGGCGCTGATCGTCACTTCGATCACCGGCTTCGGTCAAACCGGGCCCTATCGCGATTTCAAAGCGCCGAGCATCGTCAGCTTCGCCATGGGCGGCTTGATGAATTTGTGCGGCCATCCCGGCCGCGCGCCACTTATGGGACCTTGCGACGTGGCTGATCATTTGGGTTCGGTGCACGCCGCCTTCGCGACATTAGTCGCGCTCTTCAATCGGCGCGTCACCGGCCAGGGCGAACATGTCGATGTGTCGTTGCAAGATGTGCTGGTCGCCGATCCGTTTCTGCGCATCATCACGCGCTACAGTGTCACCGGCGAAGTGCCCGAGCGCACCGGCCACAGTCAAGGAACCACGGTGGCGGAAACCTATCAGTGCCAAGACGGTTACGCGCGCATCTTCGTCAACCAAGCCGATCATTGGAAACGTTTCGTCGAATGGCTCGGCAGCCCGCCGGAACTGCTCGATCCGAAATTTGAAAATGTTCAGAACCGGTTTCCCTTGCGCCAAACCATCGACCGCTTGGTGGAAGCGCGCACGATCAATTATCCGGTAAAAAAGTTTTTC
The DNA here is from genome assembly GCA_009692615.1 of Deltaproteobacteria bacterium. Lineage (NCBI taxonomy): Bacteria > Pseudomonadati > Myxococcota > Myxococcia > Deltaproteobacteria bacterium. The sequence continues at coordinate 6,161 of SHYW01000116.1, forward strand.
GAAGAATTCCAATCCCTCCGTTTGGCGGCGGCGCCGATCAACTCGCCGAGCGCTTTTCTCGCCGACGAACAGACGGTGCATCGCGGTTATCTCACTGAAGTCGATCATCCTGAGTTGGGCCGGCATAGATTTCCCGGCGATCCTTATAAATTTTCCGAAAGCCCGTGGCGCGTCGAGCGCGGCGCGCCATTGCTGCGCCAGCATCAAGATCGGATCACGAAGGAATTGTCTCAGCCCTCGACGTGGCTGAGCGAGTCCAAGAACGCGGCTGCCAACAGTGAGAAGCGAAAACCATTCGAAGGTATCCGCGTCATCAGTTTTCCCACCGGCATCGTCGGACCGGCGCTGGCTGGATTGTTAGCCGAGCAGGGCGCCCAAGTGATCACCATCGAAGCCGGCCGCGCCGTGCGCAGTCCGCAGCGCGGCCAGAGATTTCAGATTGCCTCGGACTTGGAAGCCAACCGCAACCGCCAACGCATCGCCGTCGACATGAAAAATCCCGAAGGCGTGGCGCTGGTGAAAAAACTCATCGCGCAGTCGGATGTCGTAGTAGAAAACTTTTCGGCGCGGGTGATGGCGAGCTGGGGTTTGGATTATCCGCGTCTCAAAGAGCTGCGCTCCGATATCGTCATGGCGAGTCTGCAAGCGTTCGGTCAAACCGGACCGCGGCGCGACTACGTCAGCTTCGGACCGATTCTCATGTCTTACTCCGGCATGGCTTATCTGTGGCGCGATCCGCTGAGCGAAAAACCTGGCGCCGGTTGCCAGACCGCGTTTCCTGACTACATCGCGCCGTCCTATGGCGCGCTGGCGATCCTCGCCGCTCTGCATTACCGCGCGCGCAGCGGCAAAGGTCAGTACATCGATATTTCCCAAGCCGAAACCGCGGCGTCGATGATCGGCCCGGCCTATGTCGAATATTTGATCAATGGCGGCGAGCCCCAACCGCAGGGAAATTTCAGCGCCAACGCCGCGCCGCATGGCTGCTATCGTTGCAAAGGCGACGATCGCTGGTGCGTCATCGCGGTGGAGACCGAACAAGAGTGGGCGCGCTTTTGCGAGGTTATAGGTCATCGGGACTGGACCGCCGATGCGCGCTTCAGCGATCTCAAGGCGCGGCTGGTCCATCGCCAAGAACTGGACGCGGTCATCGAAGCTTGGACCGTGAAGTACACGCCGCATCAGGTGATGGTGATGATGCAGCGCGACGGCATCGCCGCCGCGGTGGTGCAGACCGCCGAGGATTTATATCGCGATCCCCATCTGCGCGAGCGCGGCTTGGCCCAGGAAGTTTTTCACAACGACATCGGCTGGGTAACCCGCGCCGGTCCATCGGCGCGCTTGACCGAGCATGCTTTCTTCCCAGGTAAAATGGCCCACGTTGCCGGTGAAGACAACGAAGCTGTGCTCGGCGAATTGCTGGGACTATCGAGCGAGACGATTCGCGACCTCGCCGAGCGCAAGGTGCTACGCTGAAGAGATAATCCAAATGTGAATTAGTTTTCACCACGAAGTTCACGAAGAGCACGAAGTTCGGAGTTTTAATTATTCCAACCCTTCGTGTCCTTCGTATGCAGCCTATAAGGTTGCTTGTCTAGCCGGTGAAAGTCCGGCCACGGGAATTGGTTGTTTACCCGTGTAGTTATACTCGACATCCCCAAGGGGTGACCCAGGAGGTGAAAGCTCGAGAGTAAACGCCCTAACCGGAGTAGGGCCAGCAATTCCATCGGGCCGTAGCATAAAGTGAACTTTGCAGCCTCGTTACACGATTCACGCACGGGTCCGGACAGCGTGAACAAGCGTGCGCCGACCTTCTGCGAAAATGGGGAAGGCCACCGTGGACGATCAAGCAATAACCGCAAGCAGTCGTCCAGCCGCCGGGGTACGGAAGATGGCACGATGGGAAAAGACAGGCAAATTAAATTAGGGACCTTCTCGTGGCCAGCCCATACTAGACCGTAGGGCAAAGACCCGCTGGATAATCCATAAACCAGCGGGAGGGGACGAGAAGCTCGCATGAGGTAATAGTAAGCGATGATCCAGCGGGACAACACAACCCGCAGGGGAGCCAAGGACCTCTGGACTGGATGGTTCATGTAAGAGAGAGGGAGTTCCGCTTGGACGCAAGTCCCGCTACGGAAGAAAGCTCTCTTTTGAGACCGGGACTTTAGCCGCGTATAAATCCACCATGGATGAGGGCATGCGGGTCTAGCGCTTAAGCTCGGCATGCTGGATGAAGGTCGCGGTTCAATTCCAGTTTGAAGCCGTACTGGGGAAAACCCGCTGTACGGAATTTTAGAGAGGGAGGAGGAGACGTGCTGATGGTCTGGTGGCCATTTGCCCCGAAGCCCGAAAGGGCGGATACATCGGAAGTCACTGACCTGCACAGCGGCGCGCCTCCTCTCTACTCGACGAACTTCGTGGTGAAACGGACTCCGCATTAATTTTCGACGGAGCTTACGATGCTGCAAGGTTACCGCTTATATGACGCCGATGCCCACGCGATGATGAGCCCGCGCATGTGGGAGACGCTGCCGCAAGAATACTTGGCGCGGCGTCCCCGTCCGACGCGCGTCCACGACAGTTCCGATATCGGTCGGTGGACCAACGGGTGGCTGATCGAAGGGCAGATCATTCCGCACGCGCTCGGTCCCGGCAGTCAGCCGGGCAATGAACCGGCGCGAGTTTTACAAGAATTCGGCGCCGAAACCCACAGCGCGGAATTCCCCCTGAGCGGTTTCGATCTATCCGATACCGACGCGCGCCTGCGTGGTCTCGACTACATGGGCATCGATCATCAGATGCTTTATCCGACCACGCTCTACGCGCGCATGACCGGCGATCCGGGTTTCGAAGCGGCATTGATGCGCTCGTACAATCGTTACGTCGGCAAGCAATGTTCATTGGCCCCAAAGCGGCTCAAGTGGGCCGGCTTGCTGCCGCTACGCGAGCCGCGACAAGGTTGCGCAGCGATCGATGAAATGAAAAAGCTCGGCGCCACCGCCGCGGTGGTTTACGGCACGGCGGGGGACAAACTGCTGTGCGATCCGAGCTTCACACCGGTTTGGGATGAGCTCGATCGCTCCGGCCTGCCGCTCTGCGTCCATATGGGCATGAGCTATCCACCCTTCGCCGAAGTGTGCAACGGCTTGCTCGACGCTCATGGCATCGGCATGAGTTTGCCGGCGATGATGGCGTTTGTCGCCATCGTCGGCCACGGCATGCTCGACCGCTATAATAATTTGAAAATCGCTTTTCTCGAATTCGGCGCCGAATGGATGCTCTACATGGTGCCGCGTCTCGATCACTACTTGCCCATCGACCGCGGCCAGATGCCGATCAAAACCGAAGTGCCGCTGAAATCGATCGAAGAGTACGCCAAATCAGGAAGAATTTTCCTCGCCGGCGAAGCCGACGACAAACTGCTGCCGCAGGAAATTGCCTTACTCGGCGAAGATCAGATTCTCTATTCTTCCGACTTGCCGCACGGCGAAGGCCGGCACAATGCCGCGAAAGAAATTCTCGCGCGCCAAGATATTACTGAAATCCAAAAGCGCAAAATTCTTTACGACAACGCGGTCAAGTTTTTCGGTGAGCCGTGAACCGCGGCCAACGACTGTTGACAAGTCAGCCGCATTCCCAAGCATGGAGTGCTACGAAGGAACCGTCATGATTACCATAGGGATCAAACAAGCCAAGAGTCATCTCGCCGAGTATCTACTCAAGGTGAGAGCGGGAGAGCGTGTCGTGATTACCGAGCGCGGCAAGCCGATCGCCGAAATCACCAAACCTCGCGGGACCGGTAACGAACGGCTTGACGCGATGGTACGCGACGGGGAAGCCTTCTGGAGTGGTGGAAAGCCGAAAGGATCAAAAAAACGCGTCAAAATTAAGGGGCGCCCCATTTCAGAGACTGTTATCGAGGATCGTCGGTGAAACTTTATTTGGATACCAGCGCACTTTTAAAGCTTTACGTAGAGGAAGACGACTCGAATTTTGTTGAAGGTGCCGTCCAAGATGCCGAAACCACCGCCACCTCGATAGTTACCTACGTCGAAGCACGGGCGGCTTTTTCAAGGCGGCGGCGTGACGGGAGCCTCACCCTGGCTGATTATCATCGAGTCGTACTAGAATTGGATCGCGAATGGGAACGATACTTTGTTATTCCCGTAACTGACTCTCTGGTCAAAAGCGCAGGAAGACTTGCTGAGACTCACGCTCCACGCGGTTACGATGCGATTCATCTCGCGTCCGCGGATTTCTTTCAGGAGAAAATTCGGGAGCCGGCTACTTTTGGCTGCTGGGATTCCCGTCTCGAAACGGCGGCGCGACGACAGGGACTTCAGCTTCTTCGGTCGCAGATGCAGTAACTTGGCCGTACTCTCCAAACTCAATTCGGCAATCTTGATTCTCGGAGCTATGAGTTCGCAATTAGTTACAAAATAAGTCCTACCCGGGCAATCGATCGCCAGCGCAATCCGACAGGCCGAACAGCACTTGGCGAAAGTCGATCCGATCATGAAGCGGCTGATCGCCAAGCACGGTCATTGTCCGCTGGCCGAGCGTGAGTTTCTGCCCTTTCACATGCTCGCCAACTCGATCATCAGCCAACAACTTTCCACCAAAGCCGCGGCGACGATCAAAGTGCGCGTCGGCGAACTCGTCGGCGTGCCGTTTGAAACGAGCAAAGTGCTTTCGGTTGCGACAGAGAGATTACGCGGCGCTGGACTCTCGCAGGCGAAGACGCGTTACATCCGCGAGCTGGCGGCACATGTGAATGATGGCAGGTTAGACTTCGACGGGATCGTCGCACTCGATGACGAAGCCGTGATCGAGAAGCTCGTCATTGTCCCCGGCATCGGCCGCTGGACCGCCGAGATGTTTTTGCTGTTCGGCCTCAAACGTTTGGATGTGCTCGCGCTGGGCGACGCCGGTTTGCAGCGTGCGGCGCGAAATCTTTACGGCAAAAAGCGGAAGTCGAAAACATTACTGCCGCGCGTCGCCGAAACTTGGCGGCCCTATCGGTCGATTGCGTCGTGGTATTTGTGGCGGTCGTTGGAAAATTAGCGTGAATTATTAATCGAGTTTACTCTGCGTGCCGCGTTTTCTTAGACCATGTTCCGATCACTTCATTCGACGTAGCGACTTTGCCATAGTGTTTCTTCACTAACGCAATCGATTCGTTGTGCGCTTGCGGCCCGTACGTCGTCGCGCAGCAGTCTTCGATCAGCGTGATGTAATAGTCGAGCATGAAGCCGACGGTGAGGGTGTGAAACACGCACATGCCGGTGCCGACGCCGGTGACGAGCAGGCTTTTGACGCCGCGGGCGCGGAGCAGCATGTCGAGATCGGTGCCGATGAAGGCGCTGTAGCGGTGTTTCGTGACGATCATTTCTCCAGGTCGTGGTTCTAACCCTTCGTGAAACTCCGCGCCCCAGCTGCCCTCGGCGCAGGCGAGTAGCTCGGGATTCTTAAACTCAGTCCATACCGGCGAGTTCGTCCACTGGTTCCCTGAGGTTCTGATGAAACAGATAGGGAAATTATTTGTCCGGGCTTGATTCACAAGGTTTAGCAGCCGAGGAATCATGTTCTCGACGAACGCCATGTCACGGCCGCGTTTGCAGGCGGCGCCGTCGCGGTGGCAGAAGTCGTTTTGCATGTCGACGACGATCAACATGCCATGCTTAGGATCGACCCGTTCTTCTAGTGAGAATGCCATGTTTCGATTGCCTACTCGTAAAGTTTCTTGATAAAGCCGCCGTCGTCCAGTTCTTTTACTAAACTGTTGTCGAAAAAGGTTTGTGGGTTGGCGTTGCGTGCTTTGGGATTATCCTTGCCATAGAAGTCGAGCAGCGTCGTCACGCCTTTCAACGATACGTACGGTGCGTTTTCAAAGTAGCCGGACGTATAGAGCGTGTGGGAGCGTTCCAGATATTTTGTTTGCGCTGGGGCGGTGCGCAACTTTTTCGCCAGCACGTCGATGCTCTCTTTGCGGTTTTTCTTGAAGTAGGCGATGGCTTCGACGTAGCCTTTCATGAAGCGCAACGCGATATCTCGATGGCTGCGCAGGTAGGCGCGCGTGGTGTCGATCATGCTGTGCAAATAATAAATGTCCATGTCGGCGAGATCGGCGAGCGTGCGATAGCCTTGGTCATCGGCGAAAAAGAACGTCGGCTCGGTGAGCACGGCGGCGTCGATGCCGCCTTTTTCCAGCACCGCCATCATCGCCGGCGACGAGCCGATTTGCAGCGTCTGCACGTCGTTGGGCGTCATGTTCCAGTTGCGCAGCATGATCAGCAGCACCAAGTGCGACGCCGCGCCCAGCCGCGTGATACCGATCTTTTTACCGCGCAGATCTTCGGTCCGTTTGATGTCGGCGCGGGCGACGACGCGTTGCACGCCCTTGTTGACGATGGAGCCGATCATGATCACATCGGCGCCGCCGAGCGTCGCGCTAATTACTCCACCGCCTCCACCGCCGAGAAATTGCACGTCGCCGGCGATCAATGAACTCACCCCGCCCGCCGAAGCGCCGCCGATCAGCACAACTTCACTTTCGATGCCGTATCTTTTGAACAGCCCTTTCTCCTCGGCGATCCACAAGGCAGCGTTAATTGGAGTGAACGAGCTGAGACCGACGCGGATGCGGTCAGCGCCGACGACTCTAGTGGTGTCGAGAATGCAACCGAGCCAAACTATGACAATACCGATTACGAGGAACCTCGATGCGGAAAACTTCATCTCGTCTCCTCTCGACCCAACGTGCGAACAAACGATCGCGTGGCAAATCGCGGCGTACGGGCTGGCCAACGCTGCATTCCCAGGATCGATCAGCCGGAATTCGAAGTCGTACTATTTCTTCCGATCCTCCGGCTTCACATACTTCACCGATGCGCCGCCTTTTTGCGAATGCAGATAGCCTTCGACATCGCTGAGTGGGTTGGTGTAATAGCGCAGGCGGTGTTGGACCAGGTCGTCGGCGCGCAGCGCCATGTCGAAGGGCAAGTCTTTTTGCATGTAGGCGGCGATCTTGGCGTTCTCCAGGGTCGCGCCGTTGCGGCTGGCGAGTTCCTTCGCCAGAACATCGACGTAGCTGTCTAAATCTTTTTCCGCCACGACATCGGAAACTAATCCAACGCGCTCAGCTTCAATACCCGTCAGATTTCTTCCGGTTAGTGAAATGTAAAAAGCTTTCTTGAACGGAATTCCCGCATGGAAGAGCGATGGCGTCGCCGTGGCGCCGTAGCTACCGCGGATGACTTCGGGCATGCCGAACTTCGCCGTGTCGGACGAGATTACCAAATCATGGCCGTTGATCATCGCCAGCCCACCACCCAAACACCAGCCGCGCACTTTGGCGACGGTGACTTGCGGTAGCCTGCGCATGATGTCGACGATCTCGGCGACGCCGCCGAAGCCGCGGGTGCGCCGGCGGTTATCTTGGCCGCGCATGTCGTAAAGATCGCGGCCCGACGAGTAGGAGTCGCCGGCGCCGGCAGTTACGATACAGCGAATCTTGTCGTTGTTGGCGAGTTCGCGCAGGGTGCCGGCGATTTCGCCGAGCAAAGCGACGCTCAAGGCGTTTTTCTTTTCTGGGCGATTGAAGGTCAGCCAGGCGATGCCGATGTTTTCGTCGATGTTGGCGTTAATCAATTTGAGGTCGGACATTTCGTGCTCCTTGTGAAAAATTCAAAATTGACGGTTAAAACCGGTAAAAGCTTTTGGCGTTGTCGGCAAGAATCTTTTGCTTGGTTTTATCCGAGATATCTTTGCGCTTGACCACTTGGCTGACGCTGTGCGGCCATTCCATGTCCCAGTGCGGGTAGTCGGACGCGTACATCATGCACTCGTCGCCGAACTGTTCGATGACCAACGCCAGCGCCGATTCTTCGCCTTCGCAGGTAAAGTAGCAGCGATGGTCTTTGATGTACTCGCTGGGCAGCATTTTTAACGGGTCCATTTCCGATTTGCGAATTAAATATTTTTCGTCGAAGCGTTCCATCCAGTAGGGCAGAAAACCGACGCCGGCTTCGAGGAAGCCGACTTTGAGTTTGGGAAAGCGGTCGAGGACACCGTTGGAAATGATCGAGACTAGCGACAACATCTGCTCGAAGGGATGCGAGGTCATGTGCACGCCGATGTATTTGTGAAAGCGCGTGTTGCCGACAGCGACTTGGGCGGTGGCGTGAAAACCGATGGGCACGCCGAGTTCTTGAGCGGCGGCGTAAATCGGATCGAACTGCGGCTGGCCCAAGTCCAACCCCTGCTGCACGTAGGTCGGCATCATCACACCGACGGCGCCTTTCTCGGTCACCGCGCGGCGCACTTCTTTGGCTGCTTCGGCGACGACCTGCGGCGCCACCACGGCGGCGTACTTGACGCGGTTGCCGGAATTTTTGCAAAAGTCATAGGCCCAGTCGTTATATGCTTTAGCTAACTCGACGGCGAGATCGAGTTCGCGCACTAGACCGATGGCCAGGGCGTTACTCGGATAGGCGACCGCGTCGCCGATCTTTTCCACGTCTAAATCCTTGCAGTACTCATCGGGATTGCCCGGCTTGCGACCGGTGGTGTCGTTCAAAAAGATATCCCAACCGAAGGAAGGAAAGTACGGCCCGCTACGCTGGCGAAACTTTTCCGGCAAGTATTGTTTATAGGCCGCGCCGTCTAGGTGATGGGCATCGGCGTCGATGATGGTGAATTCCACTGTCCAACCTCCGATAAAAATTTTCAACGTTTAGGGTTACGAGTTCCGGGTTTCGTGTTGAACCCGAAACTGAAAACTCGGAACTCGAAACGACTTTGATTAGTCCTGCAAGCCGTAGCGCTGGGCGATGTTCAGAAAGATCGAGCCGACCACGACGGTGCCGCAGGTGATGATCAAACTGAAGGCGGCGAGTTCGCCGACATGGCCGTTGTCCCACAGTTCCCAGATCGTCACGGCGACGACTTGAGAACCGGGCGAATACAGCAGCAAGGCGATGGATAGTTCTTTAAATGTGATCAGAAAAATATAAATCCAGCCGGCGAGCAGCGCGGGCATGATCAGCGGCACGACGACGTGGCGCACGGTTTGAAAAAAGCTCGCGCCGCTGGCCGTGGCGCCTTCCTCGAGTTCTTTGTGCAGGCTCAACAGCGCCGAGTGGCTGAAGCGAATGCCGTAGGGGAGATAGCGGGCGATGAAGGCCAGCACCAAGATCCAGATGGTGCCATAAACCGGCACCGGTAGGTACAAGTACATTTTCAAAATCGCGATGCCCATGACGATGCCGGGAAATACCAGCGGCAGCATGGCCATTTGATCCAAGATCCAGCGCCCCTTGATCGATGCGCGGACAATCAGCCAGGCGGCGAAAAAAGTGATGACGATGGCGGCGCTGGCGGCGGAGACGCTGACGATCATGCTGTTCATCACTGAGCGAATCACGCCGCTGTCGTTGAACGCGGTGATATAATTATTGAAGGTCAACAGTTCGAGGGCCTTGCGCGAGGGTGCCTGGGCGAAGGGCAGGAACGACGACCAGGCGATGGCGATGATGGGAAAGAACTGTAACAGCGGCAACACCAACATTAGTAATCCGCCGACCCAGCGCCACTTGCCCAGAGAGACCCGGTTGGGGCGGAAGTTCTTGCCGCTGATGGTGGTGAATTTATAGGTCTTGCTGGTGATGCGGTAGTAAGGAATTAACCCCATGGTGACGAGCACGATGAGAATGATCGAGTAGGCGCTGGCTTCGCCGTATTTCGGGATCAATCCGCCTTTGATCTGTAAATAAATTTTTGTCGTTAAAACTTCGACGCCGGCGGGGATTCCTATCAATGCCGGAATCTCGAAGGCTTCCAGTGAGCGAATGATCGTCAGGATCAACACGCCGAGCACGCTCGGCACCGCCAGGGGAAAAGTCACGTGGCGGAAAACTTCCCAACTGGTGCTGCCGGCAGTCGTGGCGGCTTCTTCGAGGGACGGGTCCATGGCGCGGAAGGGCGTCGACATGAGCAAGAAGACGATCGGGATCCAGAGAAAACTTTCGACCAGCACCATGCCGCCCATGGAAAAAATATTGAACAGCGGATGACCGGTGTAGGCGATCACCGGTGCGTTCAACATGCCCGCCTTGGGTCCGAGCAGCATGATCCAGCCGACGACTTTGATGATGCCGGGAATGGCGAACGACACGTAGGCGGAGATGTAAGCGAGCTTGCGAAACGGCGCGTCGCTGCGCTCGGCGAGCCACGCTAGGGAAGTGCCGTAGACGAGGGCCACGGCGGAGCTGCAAGCGGCGTAGATCAGCGAATTACTCAGCAGGGTTTTGACGTCGCCCAAAGAATCGATGATGTTGATGAAGTGTTGGATCGTGAATGTGCCGGCCTGCAAGCCGCGATCGGTGACCAAGCTGGTGTGAAGAATAAAAAAGAACGGCGGCAATACCAAGTAAGCCAGTATGATGGTCGTAAAAACGAACAGTAACTGGGTCGGATTTCGCATCATCATTGCATACATAAATTAAACCTCACGCTTTTGCGTATTGGAGTCTGCCGATACGGGTTTCAAATTGGCTCTCAACCCTCGACTCACTAGCGCCAGGTATATATCAAAACGGTTAGGCAAGACAATTGCGATGGCTGGTAAGTGTTGTAGCAAAGTGATTATGTCAGGGGTTAACGGCAACGTAATTATGTCAGGGTGGAAGGATGACAACCCTGACAATGAAAGACGAGAAACGACTAGACGTAATTCAACGAGTATATCGCAGCGAGATCACCGTGGTTGAGG
>SHYW01000117.1 GCA_009692615.1 Deltaproteobacteria bacterium
AGCGCTTCGTACAACGGTCAACGGGGGCAAATCGAGGCAAAACTAAGGACCCTATTAACCGCGAGAGCAAAATGTAATCTGATATAACTTCGCAAAAACTGTAACTCATTACGAAAAAAATGATCTATCCTCCGCTGCCCTGCTTCCAGGGCAGTTGTTCAGAGGTTCCTAAAGTGACCTGTCTAGACAACCCGCAATTCCAACCTCCGCCTCCTCCGGGAACCCGGGCCGATACCTATATTGGTGAAGGCGTGGGTACGTGCAATAAGTTGCCTGCGACGATCAAGTTTATCTTGACCGACGCCGGCGAGCCGGGCACGGAAGACACGGCGACATTTCATATCAGCGGCGGTTGCACCCTCGATGTCGGCCCAGCGTTCGTCACCAAGGGAAATCACCAGTTCCATAAACAATAACTCGAACCAGCCGGCGACGGGGGAATCACTCCCCCGTCGCCCAGCTTCACAAGTCATTCGATGAGCAAAGTAGTGAGAGACAAGAGGCGGCTGCTGCAAAGCACCCGCCTCTTGTTGTTTCTGCAGATTGGCCCAGTCGATTCAGACAAGGCTGGCGCAAATTTAGCGAGATATTCAGGGGATTAAATTGGATCGAAAGCGCAATGCAATCTGAATTTCGATCAGCTATGTCTTCACCGAGTATTAGCGCGCGATCGGCGCGTTCCAAATCTTCAACGCCGGCGAGTCGCCGTAATAGCTAAGAACATTGAGCGTCGCGGTGTCGAGCAACAAGTGTTCGCCGAAACTCGCCGGCTGATCGATCCAGCGCGCGGCCAGCACGCGGAGAATATGGCCATGGGCGAACAGCGCGACGTTGCCATCGGCGGCGCGCACTTTGGCGATCACGCGATCCGCCCGGGCGGCGACTTGTGCCGCCGTCTCGCCGCCGGGACAACCATCGTGAAACACCGACCACCCTGGCCGAGCTGACTGAATCTGCTTGGTCGTGAGTCCTTCGTATTCGCCGTAGTTCCATTCCATCAGATCGGGCTCCAGCGCAGCAATTTTTCCGAGACCGGCTAATTCGCAAGTCTCGCGCGCGCGCTGAAGCGGACTGCTCAGGATGGCAACAAAAATTTCTCGCGCCAACACCGGTTGCAACAATCGCGCAGTCTGCCGCCCAGATTCAGTAAGCGGCAAATCGGTAACACCGGTGTGCTTGCCGGCGCGACTCCATTCGGTTTCACCGTGGCGAATCAAATAAATTTTTTGCGCTTCAGCCATCGTTCAATCGGAGATTTTTTTGCGTCCCTTTGCGTTTTTTGCGGCCAATCCCTTCGACTGATTATTTTGCGCTGCCAACTTTCTCGCGGAGAAATGCTTGCCAATCGCCGGCGACTTTGTCTTTCAGCTCCCGGCTGTGGCCGCTCGATTTGGGAAATTTTTCGCTCCACTCATACGGCCGCGTCGCGTCGATGATGGCGCGCGAGTTGAAGCCTTTTTCATCGACGGGAATGCGCGGATCGAGCGGGCCGCTCCAACAGCGGCGGAGAATTTGGATGGAATCCACCGGATCGGAGCGCGAGCTGATCGCCCAGATCACTTCTTCGCTATTGGTGATGTCAATGTCTTCGTCGACGACGATCACATAGCGGCCGAGATAAGCGCCCGAGCGGCACTGGCTGGCGATCATCGCGGCTTGGCGCGCGTGGCCCGGATAGCGCTGCTTGATGGCAAGCACCGTCATGAAGCGGCCGCCCGATGGATGGGACCACACCGCTTGCACGTCGGGCACGCCGGCTTCGTCGAGCGAGTTCCAGATCAAAGCTGAGAGCATCAACGAGAAATGCAGATTGTCGCCGCTCGACGGTTTGAGCAATGGAAAGCCGCACAGGATCGGATCGTTGCGATGATAGACCGCTTTGACGCGAATCACCGGCACGGCGGGTTGGTTACTAGCGTAATAACCGGTCCACTCACCGAACGGACCTTCGGGCATGAAATCGTTGGGCGCCACTTCGCCTTCGATGGCGATCTCGGCGTCGGCGGGAATCGGCAATCCCGTGAGCGGCCCTTCGACGATATCGTGCGGCCGACCGAGGATGCCGCCGGCATAGGCGTATTCGTTCACGCGGTACGGCACGTCTGTGGACGCGACGAGAAAATTGATCGGGTGATGGCCGAAAGAAACCGCGATGGGCAGAGGTTTTCCGTCGGCGTGAGATTTGTCGCGATGCACGCGGCCATGCTTGCCCGGCGACATGTGGAGTCCCATGTGATCGCGGCCGTGAATCATGATCCGATAGGTGCCGACGTTGACCCAGTTCTCTTCCGGATCGCGGGTGACGACTAAATCGTCGGTGCCGATGTAGCGGCCGCCATCGAGTTCATGCCACTTCGGCACGGGAAATTTGAATAGATCGATGTCGGCGCCTTTCTGAACGTTCTCAAACAGCGGCGCGCTTTTGACCCAGCGCGGTTCAATCGGTTGAATCGATTTCACCCGCTTGCGCCACTGCTGCACGAAATCGAAGGGTGCCAGTTTCGGATCCATGCCCATGGTCAGCGCGAGGCGCTGCAAGGACGACAATAGATTCACCGCCACTCGATGACCGGCCGGATACTCTTTGATCTTGTCGAAAACGATCGCCGGCCGGGTCTTCGAGCGCTCGTTGATCAGTTCGGTCAGCGCCGACAGCTCCAAGTTCCAATGGGCGTCGTTGACGGTCATCAACTGGCCGAGTTTGTCTACATCATCGAGCCATGTGCGTAGGTCTGCCATATTCACCTTTCAGTTCGTTCGCTGAGTGTGCACAAACATTGAAACCCCTCGATACAGCCCTTCGGGCTTACTCGGGGAATCGGAACGATTAACTGCCGATTTCCCGAGTAGCGGCCGCAGGTCGCGTATCGAGGGATTGCTAATTTTTCTGCGCCGCCGGCACCGCCGGCACGGACATCGATCGCAACGACACTTCCGGTTCTTCGCGATAGTGTCCGAAGGCGCTGACGATGGGCGAATCGTTGACCGAAAAAAGTAACGCCTCTTCGCTCTTCGAACGATTGACATGTTCATGCCACGCCCAGTTGGGCACGGCGAAACAATCGTTTTTGGTCCATTCCAGCGCTTTGTCGCCGACGATCGTCGTGCCTTCACCGCCGACGACGAAGTAAACCGCGCTCGAAGTGTGGCGATGTTTCTTGGTGTGTTCGCCAGGACGAAGCAGTTGAATCCAGCAGCTGAGCGTCGGCAACGTCGGACCGCCGGTCATCGGATTGACATATTCCAGGGCGATTCCGTCGTATAGACTGCCTGGCTGGTCCGCTAACGCGCGCAGTTGCGGTTCGATTTCTTTCCACGCATAGCGCAGCGGTAGATTTTCTTTTTGTGAATTTTCCCAAACCGGACGCACCATACCGACGCGTTGCTGCAAATGTTCGCTCGCTTTTTTCCGCACCGCTTGCACTTTATCGCCGGGATAGGGTTCGTAAAATGGCTGATTGAGCCCGAGCATGAACGGCACGTCAAGCACATCGACCCACATGGCGGTTTCCTTCGTCGGGTTCTGATGATCGTGCCAAGTCCACTGCGGCGTCAGGATCAAGTCGTTGACTTCCATCGGACACTTCTCGCCGTTGACCACCGTGAATACTTTGCCGTCGCCCTTGGCGATGAAGCGCACCGCCGCCAAAGTATGCCTGTGCGCCCAGGCAATCTCGCCGGGCTTGATCATTTGTATGCCCATGAGCAGCGTATGCGTCGTGCCGCCCATCGGCACGCCGGGATTGTTGAACAAGATACTGCGCCGCGCCGTGACGCTTTCTTCGAGCACGTCGCAAGCCTCGACGAGTTTTTCTCCGACCATTTTCCACGGCCAGATATAAGCCTCGCCGCGCGGCTTGGGCCCGCCGATGCACGCCGTCAGCAAACTTTCGTATGTCCACTGACCGGTCATGTAGAGCTGCTTCAGCTCGTCATCGAATTGCTGGAGCGTTTTTTTGGTTTGTGAATTGGCCATAACAGCCTCCTGGAACATTTAAACCCCTCGATACAGCCCTGCGGGCTTCCTCGGGGAATCGGTCCGGCAGAAATCCGCTCTCCCGAGTGGCGACGCGAGGAGCGTATCGAGGACTCCGACGCTTTAACCCTGCTGCCGCGATCGCCTGATCCCTTCGTAATAAAACCCATCGAAATAAACTTGCCACGCCATCATCGACTCTGCCGCCGCGCGCAGCGCCGCCTGTTTTTCGGCGTCGCTGGTCAAATATTTTTCGAGTAACTTGAGCGAACCGTCACCGTGAATCTGATCCACCGAATCATGCATCCACCAAAACTCGGTGTCGTCTTTCGACAAGCCCAACTGGCGCATCCAATGCTCGGCTTGATGGTGCGAGAAGTTGCCGCAGTTGGGATTGTTGGTGCGCTCGAGCACGGACTTCGCCGCCAGCCCTTCGTACCAAGTGCGATCCTTAGTCAACGCTTCCCAGCAACGCATAGTCACGACGGTCGTAGGCAAAGGCGGCGCGTTGACGATCTCGTCGCGCGTCAATCCCAACGCCATGCCCATGCGCGCGAGGATTTCAAAATGCGAATGGCCTTCCTGAGCTTCTTCTTCGTATAAATTTTCCGTGACGATGAACTTGCGCACTTCGACATGGGGACAGTTGCCGACCACATGGGCCCAGCACTGCCGGCTGTGGCGCGTGAAACTCGACCACTGTTGAATCAACACCCGCGCCGCTGGTTGGGTCAAATCGTTCTTGGAGAACTTCACCCACAGAAGCCGATCGTTGCAATCGGCGACGATCTTATCCATCGCCGCGGCAAAAGCTGAACTCATGAAAACCTCCGAAAAGAGAATTGGAGTACTGGAGTGTTGGAGTACTGGAATATTGGGTTTTCCGGAAATCCGAAACCCATCACTCCATCACTCCACCACTCCATCACTCCATTTTTAAAACCCTCTCAGACTCACTCCCAAGCCTTCGCCCTCGGGCACGGTGAGAGTTCCCTTAGTCACGGCAAGGCCGAAGAACGGATCGCCGGTAATCACTTCGAACTCGCCCAATTCGCAGAGCGGCGAAATGGCCGGCGTACTCGCCGCCAGATGGAGCGCGGCGGCGTCGCCGACCATGCTGCCGGCCGTGTTGGACAGCGCGCAGCGAATGCCGTTAGCCTCGCAGAACTCGGCGATGCGCCGCACTTCGCCGATGCTGCCGACTTTGGGAATGCCGGTGTTGATCGAGTCGACCATGCGATTTTTAATTAGAATTTGCGCGTCGGCAAAGTTGCGACAGGATTGATCGGCTTCGATTTTAATCGGCGAATGCTTTTTCACTTCCCACAGCGCGTCGAAGTGATCCCGCGGCACCGGTTGCTCGAAGACTTCGACGCCGAGATCGGCCAAGGCTTTGGCGAAGCGAATCGCGGTCTTGGCGTCGTAGGCTTCGTTGGCGTCGATCTTGATGAATACGCCATCGCCGACAGCTTTACGCACCGCCGCGACCCGCGGCAGATCTTTGTCGATGCGGCCGCTGACTTTCAATTTCAAAGCCAAACCTTCGGCGGCCAGCCCCTTCGCCTCCGCCGCCATCGCCTCGGGATCGCCGACGCTGACCATCTTGATGACTTTGATCTCGCTACGGAATTTGCCGCCAAGCATGACGTAAAGCGGCATGTGATAACTGCGCGCCAGGGCGTCGATCATGGCGCTTTCCAATGCCGACTTCGCGCGCGGATGGCCGGTGAGCGAACGATCGATATCGGCGCGCAGGCTAGGCAAGTCTTCGAGGTCTTTGCCCAGCACTTTCGACTTCAGCACCGACTCGATCACATGCTGCGCCGTGTCCGCGGTCTCGCCGGCGCGCGGGAAAAGATCCGAGTAGCCGTAGCCTTCCACGCCGCCGCTGGTCACGATCGTAACCAACAAACCGCGCGCGACGGTAAAGTTATTAGTCGCCGTCACCAACGGCTTGCTGTAGGGCATCTCGAGTTTTTTGGTTTCGACTCGTTCGATCTTCATGGACGCTCCCTATCGCGAGCTTATATCGCCTAGCTACAAAATATTTAGTATTGATGCCCAGACAATACAACCGCTTTCGTCCGACTGAACAGATAGGATATAACTCAACCGACCATGCGACTACTGCTCATCCAACCGCCGGTGCGAGATTTTTACGACACGGATGTGCGCTTGCAGCCCATCGGCTTGGCTTATTTGAAAGCCGCCGTCGCCAAACATCTTCCCGACATCGAAGTCATCGTCAAAGATTTTCATGGCGGCTGCGGGCGCAAGACCGTGACGGTTCCCACGGAGCTGCGCTACTTGAGCGAATATTATCCGTTCGCCGACAAGTCGCCGTTTTCGACTTTCCATCAATATTACCATTTCGGCAAATCCTTCGACGATATCGAAGCGGAAGTCGCCGCGCTCAATCCCGATGTCGTCGGCATCTCGTCGCTGTTCACGCCCTACTTCCGTGAAGCGCTGAAAGTCGCGGCGCGCGTGAAAAAGCGAACGAGAGCCATCGTCGTCATAGGCGGCTCCCATGCATCCGCCGTGCCGCAATCGCTGCTGTCGTCGCCCCACGTCGACTACGTCATCCGCGGCGAAGGTGAGAAACCGTTGGTCGAATTTCTCCGCTGTCTCGATAATCGATCCTCGGTCGAACAAATCGCCAATCTCGCCTACAAGCGCGACGGTGAAATTATCTACAACGCGATCCAAGACAACTTTCCAATTGACGAGCTGCCGATTCCCGACTTGAGCGACTTCGTGCCGGCGACTTACACGCTCGCCGGCAAGCCGATGACCTTCATGATCACCTCGCGCAGCTGCCCGCATAAATGCTCTTTCTGTTCCGTGCACACGACCTTCGGCACCGACTACCGGCGCCGCTCGCTGGAAAAGGTCCTCGAAGAAATTATTCTGCGTTACCAACAAGGCTACCGCGTCATCGACTTCGAAGACGACAATCTCACTTTCTATAAGCAGACTTTCAAAGAGCTATGCCGACGCCTGATCGAGGGCTTCCCCAATCGCCAAATGCAGTTCGTCGCCATGAACGGCATCAGTTACTTGAGCCTCGACGACGAATTGTTGGAATTGATGTACCAAGCCGGCTTCTCTCACTTGAACTTGGCGCTGGTCAGCTCCGACAAGACCGTGCGCGAGACCACCAAGCGTCCGCATACTCTTGAGGCCTATGTCAAAGTCGTCAGCAAAGCGCACCAGCTCGGCTTCAAGATCGTCTCGTATCAAATCCTCGGCCTGCCCAACGAAACCCTCGACAGCATGATTCAAACCCTGGCGTTCAACGCGCGCCTGCCGGTGCTGCTCGGCGCTTCGCCGTTTTATCAAACGCCCAACGCGCCCATCTCCCGCGGCTTGGATTTAACTGAAACGGATTTCGTCAGAGCACGCTTGACCGCCTTGGCGATCGAGACCGATTCTTTCTCGCGTGATGACATCTACACGCTGTTCGTTACTACGCGGATCGTGAACTTCCTCAAAGGGCTAGCGATGCCCGAGACGACGAATCTGACGGAACTCATGACGCGCCATTGGCCGGACCCCCGAACACGGATCGGCTTCGACCTACTCGAAAAGTTGATCGATACGGGCCGCTTATTCTACTCGACACCGCAAGGCTTGGTGGAAAATCGCAAGTTTCGCACCGCTCTACTCGCTCGCGTCTTTAGTGAGATCGGCGCCATTAGCTGTCAGGAGGGTGGCAAAGTTAGCGTGGACGAATTCGCGCGAAATTTACTTGCGCGGCGAGTCTATTCGGTGCTCGGCACAGTGACGCGAAAAGTCGCGCCCGTGGAACTCGGCTCCAACGAAATATCGCCGCCATAAGCTTTGAGAAGCGATCGGACGATACCCAAACCTAAGCCGGTGCCGCCTTCGTCCCGATGGGTGGTAAAAAAAGGCGTGAAGATTTTTTCCGCATTGGCCTGGGAAATCCCCTGGCCATTGTCGGCGAGCCGAAGCGAAACATTGGCGCCAGCCTTCACAACGATAATCTCGACTCGATCCGCGCCGTTCTGCCGGCTGTTGTCGATTAAATTGGTAAACACCATTTCCAGTACCTCATCGACGATCTTTGCCGCAACCTGGCGATCGCCGCTGCACGAGATCGACACGCCGGCATCTTTATAGCGACTGGTTAAACTTTCGATCAGCGGCGCGAGCAACATCTTGCCCGCCGCGGGATCGAGCACGTCGGCGCGGGCCATTTCCAACAAACGGTCAACCAAACTCTTCAAGCGTTGCGCGTCCTGAGAAATGTTGTGGAGAAAACGTGCCCGCTGCTCGGGCACCATGTCAGCGGCATGCTCTTCGAGCAGTTCGATGGCGCCCTGGATCGCCGTCAACGGCGTCTTGAACTCGTGCGACACATGGGCGGCGAAGTTACGGATGTACTCCGAGCGATGTTCCAAGCTGCGCGCCATCTCGGAAAAACTTTGCGACAGCAGCGCAACTTCTTCGGTCACCGGCGCGGCCAGCGGCTCCAAAGCTTTCTTGTCGCCGCCGGCGAACCGTTTGGTCTGGGCGATCAAGGCGTGAAGCGGCCGGGCGATGGAATAGGAAGTGACCACCGCCAACAAAATCACCAAGAGCAAAATCATCGCGCCACCCAGGCGACTTTTTCCTGCTGGCTATAAATATGTTCGAGAATGCTGTTCGGCGTGCGCGACAATAAGATCACGCCGAGCAGGCGCTCGCCCGCCGCGATCGGCAAGGCGGCAAACACTCTGACGCCGGTGCCGCGGCTGAGCGACACCAGCGCCGGCTGCGGCCGGCGAATCAGCCGCTCGCGGATCGCGCTGGCGTAGTGTCCCTGCAGCGCCTCGCGCACTTCGCTCACATGGGCCAGCGACTTGCCGATATCTTCGCGCCCGGCGATGACGATGCCCTGAGCATCGAGCAGCCGCACGCCGGCGAGATTGGTCCGTTGGGCTTCGAGCAAGATCGGCGTCAGCTTGGCGCCGACTTGCTGGGCGATTTTATCGGCTTTGAGTTCGGTGCTCGCCGCATCCTGGGGCCGCGAACGAATCCGATAGCCAGATAAATTGAGTTGCGGTTTAACCGGTCGAAAATACTCGTCGCCCGCCGGCGGCAATTTCACCAACTTGCCGTAGCCGCCGTCTTTGACCAAGGTCGCGACTTCATTCTTGTACATCGCCGCGATCAACGCCGCTTGGGCGATCAACTCGATCTCGGTTTGTTTGACCAGCTCGCCTTCGTAGATACGAAAGATAAAAATTCCACCGGCCGGAATCACCAACACCGCCAGACTCACCGCCAGTAAAATCGTGCGCAGCTTGAAGCGCCAACGTCGTTGCTGCGCCATCAACGGCATGGGCCCAATTTGTAGCCGACGCCGTGCAAGGTTTCGATCAATTCTTTGCAGCCGGCTTTGGCGTACTTGCCGCGCAGGTTGCGAATATGGCTGTCGATAGTGCGGTCGCTAACGTTGACCGCGCCGGCGTAGGCCATGTCCATCAACTGTTCGCGCGAAAACACCCGCGCGGGCTGGGACAGAAAGATTTTCAGCAGTGAGAACTCAGTAGCGGTCAAGACAACTTTTTTGTCTTTCCAATAGGAGCCGTGGCCAATCAGATCGAGACGCACGCTGCCACCGGTCAGCTCCTGCACTGCCACCGCGTCTCTCGGCTGGCCGCGGGTCCGTTTCAAGATCGCCTGCACCCGCGCCACCAACTCGCGCGGACTGAACGGCTTAACCACGTAATCGTCGCCGCCGACTTCAAGGCCGACCACACGGTCCACCTCGTCGGTGCGCGAGGAGAGAAACAGAATCGGTAGATCGGAAGTCTTGCGCACTTCGCGGCACACCGCCAAGCCGTCCATTTCCGGCATGGTGATATCGAGGACGATCAAGTCCGGCTTGCTACG
Organism: Deltaproteobacteria bacterium; assembly: GCA_009692615.1. Lineage (NCBI taxonomy): Bacteria > Pseudomonadati > Myxococcota > Myxococcia > Deltaproteobacteria bacterium. The sequence goes on from SHYW01000117.1 coordinate 9,878, forward strand.
CTGAAACAGCTCCAGCGCCTTCTGGCCATCGCCGGCCTCAAACACTTCGAGGCCGGCATTGACCAAAGCGAAACGCACCACTTCGCGAATATGCGCGTCGTCATCGACGACGAGAATTTTTATCGCCATAGCTTCAACACCTAGGATAATGTCTTCATCGGCAAAACACCACTTACTTAGTTGGCGCCGGAACCGGCGTCCGCGGCGCAAACTTTTCCGACCAGCGAATCCGGCCGGTCATCTGCATGACGACGAATAAAGTGAGAATCGAGCCGATGGTGATCGCCAAACCGGTGAGCCCTTTGAAGAAAAAGGCGTAGGAAAACAAAACTAAGTAAACGAACTGGGCGATGGCCGCCTCCACCGCGGCAAAGCGAATGCCGACCACCAGACGCAAATAACTGATGACCAAAGCGATCGACATGAGCGAGCAGATCGCGAACGCCCAGTGGATCGAAACATGATCGACCAGATAAGCGAGCAACAGATGAAAAGCGAAAAAGGCGCAGGCGAGAAAAAAATAGTTCATCGGGTGCAGGTCGATATTGCGCAGCGTGGTGATGATGAACATGAGAAAGAAAAAGAAGAACAAAGAGATCGGCGCGAAGTAACTGATCTGCCCGGCGAGCGGACCGGGTTGCAGTTTTTGCGGCAATATCATGCCGATTTGAAATCCCGACAAGAGATTTTTCGACTCCCATGTCAACGCCCAGCCATCCTTGGTTGGCGCCTTCTCCGCCGGCGCCAAGGTATTGTCGGGAAAATCGATGTCTTTGAAGTTAGTCGTCATCTCAAGCTGAAAGTTGCGCACCTGAGAGACCTCGTCGCCAAAGTGATAGCGCCAGCTGTCCAAGCCTTGGGATCGGTATTTCACTGTCAGCAACGCGCTGCCGCCGCGGGCGATGCGCGTGGCGCCGCGCAAGGTCGACTTTTCATTGACGAAAGCGACCGGCACGCCGTCGACGGCGACGATCATTTCATCGAAACTGGCCTGGGCCGTCGGCAATGTGATGACGAAGTCGACGGCCTCGACATCGGTAGGATTTTTCAGCTCGTAGTCCGCTGCGAAGACGACCTTGTACGTGCTGTACCAAAGGAGTCCCTTCTGGCGGTGTTCGAGGTCGAGGGCGACATTGAGCTTGCTGCTCTCCAGCTCCACCGGCGCGGTGACATAATCTTTTTCCATGCGCACTACCGCCTTGCCGTTTTCCACCGATTCGACTTTTCTCATCACCTCTTTGGTCGTGGTCGCCTTGGGCGGCTTTTGCACATGGGGCGCGCCCCAGATCGACGCCACCCGTCCCTTCAACGATTCATCGAAAGAATAGGTCCGCGAAAATATCGTCGTCCCCAAGACCGACCAGGCCACCGCCGTGCACATGAAGATCACGACAATGGCGCCAATTTGCTTTGACATAAATATTCCTCTCTCTGATTTTAAGATGGCATTAGTCTAACCACGCCATTTGCATGGGGCATGAAGCTCCCGTGGTGGTTCGGCGGAGTTCATGTGCATACACTGTGCAGGCCTATTGAATTGCGCTCTCCGGACCACGATTTGAACGACTTGAAGTTTTTTGCGATTTGCATTCCGCGAGTTCCGATAATCGAAGCTTGCCAATTCATTCGCCGTTGACTATAAATTCTCAACTTGGTTCGACTTGCGAGCCGAACAATTCTAAGGAGGCAATATGCGTAAATGGTATTCTAGCCTGCTCGTCGTCCTGGCGATCGCCGGCGTGACGGCTGAGGCACAGGCCCAACCTAGTATCAAAATGATGATTCCGGCCAACCCAGGTGGCGGTTGGGATCAGACCGGACGTAATTTAGCCAATGCCATGCAAAGCGCCAAGCTGGTCTCGTCCGTCCAGTTCGACAACAAGGGCGGCGCCGGCGGCACCATCGGACTCGCCCAGTTCGTCAACTCAAGCAAGGGCGATCCCAATGCGGTGATGATCGGCGGCATGGTCATGGTCGGCGCGATCTATCTGGAAAATTCCCCGATGAATCTGTCCATGGTCACACCCCTGGCGCGCTTGACCGGCGAGTACGAAATCATCGTCGTACCGTCGAACTCGCCGTACAAAAACATGGCCGACCTCGTTAAGGCCTTTAAGGCCAACCCCGGCAGCATCTCCTGGGGTGGCGGTTCCGCCGGCGGCACCGATCACATCCTTGCCGGATTGATTGCTAAAGCCAACGGCGTCGACGGCGTCAAGGTCAACTATGTGCCATTTAAAGGCGGCGGCGAAGCGATCGCCGCCATCGTCGGTGGCCATGTCACCGCCGGCGTGTCGGGCATCGGCGAATTCGCCGAACAGATCAAAGGCGGCCGTATGCGCGCCCTGGCGGTCTCCAGCCCGGCCAAGATCGACGGTTACCCGACGCTGAAGGAGCAAGGCATCGACGTCGAGCTAGCCAACTGGCGCGGCATCTTCGGCGCGCCCGGCATCACCCCAGCGCAAGCCGACGCCTTGGTAAAAATCGTCCGCGGCGCCACCGAATCGGCGTCGTGGAAAGAAACCGTTGCTAAACTCGGCTGGTCGCCGATCTTCTTGAGCGGTGAACCGTACAAAAAGTTCATCGACGAGGACACTAAGCGGGTCGCCGGCATTATCGATTCGCTGGGCATCAAGAATACCAAATGACTTCGCGACATTTTCCTTTGCCGCAACAACCTGCGGTAGGGGCGAAAAAAAATTCGCCCCTACCGATGCACCAACCAACCGGTTATCAATGAAAGCCAAACCCGCCGAGCTGACGCTCTCGCTTGCCATTCTAGCCCTGGGAACCGCCACGGCGGTGGGTACGGCGCAACTGCCTAGCGCCGGCGGCTACGCGCGTATCGGCCCCAACATTGCTCCCGCGGTCATCGCCGGCGGGTTAATCCTCCTCGGTCTGTGGCTGCTCTACGAAACTCTCACTGGCGGTTGGCGCAACGCCGTCGCCGACAACCCCGAGGCGCGCGGCGAACACGCGTTCCACCCCGGTGCCTTTCTCTGGGTCAGCGCCGGCGTGATCGCGGAGATCCTGTTGATTCACACCGGTGGTTTCGTTATCGCCCAAGCGGCGCTGTTTGCCTGCGTCGCCCGCGGCTTCGGCAGCGCCAAACTGCCGCGCGACTTCGCCATCGGCCTGGTCCTGGGACTTTCGGTGTTTTTTTTCTTCGTTAAATTTCTGAACGTCAATCTGCCCGCCGGTTGGTTGAAACCGATCCTCGGCGGCGCCGGCATCTAGAAATTAGAGGACAATAAGGAAATTTCGAAGCACGAATTTCGAAATCCGAAACAAATTCAAAATGACGGAAACAAATACAATGTTCCAAACGAAGCCAGATCGGATTCGAAGTTTTGGTTTTTCTGATTTTGAATTTATTTGGCCTCAGTTTATTTCGATCCGCGGGGCCGCTTTCGTGCTTCGGATTTCGGATTTGCCCTTGTGCGGTTTGTTTCGATATTCGGATTTCGGATTTTCTTTCGCTGGCGTCTCGGCGCGAATGACTGAAATGGTTCCGTTGAACATTTCAAACGGAAGAAACTAATGACAGAAACCTTCACCTCACTGTTACACGGCTTCAGTATCGCCCTGACGCCGCTCAATCTGCTCTGGGGTTTCATCGGCACCATGTTAGGCACCTTCATCGGCGTCCTGCCCGGCGTCGGCCCGGCGCTCACCGTCGCCATGCTCATGCCGCTGACGGTGAAACTCGATCCCACCGGCGCGCTAATCATGTTCGCGGGAATTTATTACGGCGCCATGTACGGCGGCTCGACGACGACGATCTTGTTGAACACGCCCGGCGAATCCGCCTCCATCGCCACCGCTCTGGAAGGCAACATGATGGCGAAGAACGGCCGCGCCGGCGCGGCGCTCGCCACCTGCGCCATCGGCTCTTTCGTCGCCGGCACCATTGCGACGATTCTAGTCACGCTCCTCGCACCGCTGGTCGTCGAAATCGCGCTGAAGTTCGGCCCGGCGGAATATTTCGCGCTAATGGTATTCGCGTTCACCACCGTGGCGGCGGTCATCGGCAGCTCCACCGTGAGAGGGGTAACCAGTTTATTTCTCGGTTTGTTGTTGGGCGTCGTCGGCATCGACAGCCAAACCGGCAAGTCGCGCTTCGCCTTCGGGGTGCCGGAACTTTTGGATGGTATCGATGTCGTCGTGCTCGCCGTCGGCCTGTTCGCCGTCGGCGAAGCGCTTTACGTCGGCGCCTACGCCAGCCGCCTGGAAGAAAAGATGGAACAGATCAAAGGCGGACTGTGGATGTCGAAGGAAGACTGGAAGCGCTCCTGGCCGGCCTGGCTGCGCGCCACGGCGATCGGTTTTCCCTTTGGCTCCATTCCAGCGGGCGGCGCCGAGATTCCCACTTTTCTTTCCTACGCCGTGGAAAAAAGACTGACCAAATATCCTGAGGAGTTCGGCCACGGCGCCATTGAAGGTGTCGCCGGCCCCGAAGCCGCGAACAACGCGTCGGTCACCGGCGCGCTGGTGCCGCTGCTGACGTTGGGCATCCCGACCTCGGCCACCGCCGCGGTATTGCTCAGCGCCTTTCAGAACTATGGCATATCACCGGGGCCGCTGCTGTTTCAAATGCAGCCGGACTTGGTTTGGGGTCTGCTAGCGAGTTTGTATATCGGCAATGTCATGCTGCTGATTCTTAACTTACCATTGGTGGGGATGTGGGTGAAGGTTTTGACCATCCCGCAACCGTTGCTCTACGCCGGCATCCTGGTGTTTGCCACTCTGGGCGCCTACAGCTTGCATCAATCGGTAGTCGATCTGATCACCCTTTACGTCTTCGGCCTACTCGGTTTCGCCATGCGCCGCTGGGACATCCCGGTCGCCCCAGCGGTGATTGGCTTAATCCTCGGCCCCTTAGCCGAAACCCAAGCCCGACGCGCCCTGGCGATCAGCCAAGGCGACGCGTCGGTGTTTCTCACTCACCCGATCTCGGCCAGCATCCTAGCGCTGTCCTTGGTTCTGTTGATCTTGCCCCTGATCGTCAAGCTACTGCGCCGAAATTAGTCGGGTGCGGGCATCTACATCTCAAGCTGTTATCCCGAACCGACGTGAGGGATCTATCCGATAGATTTCTCGGCGCGGCCTCGAAATGACAACGCCCCGCCTTCCGAAAACGATTAGAACCTTTGGAACGGCTGGAACGATTAGGAACGCATCCGTAGCCGCCGGCTACGGATGCTCCATGCCGATGGAAAACATCCGCTCCAAATCATGGCGCGAGTAAACGCGAAACGCGATCAGCGTCTCAGACGAGATGATGCCCGACACGCCGCGAATTTTTTCCGTCACCACCTTGGCGAGCTGATCGTTGTCGCTGGCGCGCACCACCGCCGCCAAATCGTAGCGGCCAGCGACGGAATAAACTTCGGTCACGCCGTCGAGATCGGCGAGCGTCTCGGCCACTTTGTTGGTTTTATCTCTTTCGGTATTCAGCAAAACGATGGCAGATAACATGTGGATCTCCTTTGATGACTCGAACACTAACCGACGGCATGCACAAACGTCAACGCCTTGACCGTCGCGTCAACCTTCACTACTATGCGACGCGAAACGGAGGCTCGATAAAGATGTCCAAATCGTTGCGACGCATTTTCCTTTTTGTGTTCTTTGCGTTCTTTGCGGCCAATCCTCTCCCCGCTCAGGAAAAACTCACGGTCTCCTACAGCTCCGTCGACGCCCCGAGCGCCAACTGGTACATCGCCCAGGAAAAAGGTTTCTACAAAAAATACGGCTTGGACGTTGAATCGATATTCATCCCCGCCTCCTCGACCAACGTCGCCGTGCTGGTCGCCGGCCAGTTGAAATTCGGCAACGGCACCGGCGGCACCATCGCCAGCGCCGCCGTCAGCGGCGCAAATCTGGTCGCCGTCGCCTGTTTCATGAACACGTTGCCCTACGAACTCATCGTCCAGGACTCGATCAAGACCAAGGAACAACTGAAAGGCAAAAGCATCGGCATCAGCCGCATCGGCAGCTCCTCCGATGTCGTCGCCCGGGTATTCCTGCGCAATCTCGGATTGGAGCCGGACAAAGACGTGGCGATCATCCAGGTCGGCGGCGCCGGCGAACGGGCCGCCGCTTTCCGCACCGGCCGCATCGCCGCCTTCCCCGCGCCGCCCGGAGTGTTGCATCTCACCAAGGGCATGCCGCAGCGGGTGCTGATCAGCACCGCGGATTTTCAAAAGCCCTATCCCTTTCCCTACATCTGCGGCACGACGACGAAAAGTTATCTTGCCGCCAACCGTCCGACCGTCAGGCGACTGGTCATGGCGCTCAGCGAAGGCTCGCATTTCTTCAAGACACGCAAGGAGGAGAGCAAACAGATTCTCGCCAAGTATTCGCGCCAGAACGAGCCCGCCTATCTGGAAGCTGCCTGGGACGTCAACGCCAAACTCTTCGACCGCGTGCCCTACGTCACCCGCGAAGGCATGGATATCCAACTCAAAGACGCGCTGGCAAAAAAGCCTAGCTCAACGGTGAAAGTCGATGACATCGTCGACGACACCATCGTCGCCGAGTTGGAAAAGGAAGGATTCTTCGACCGGCTTTACAAACCGTAGAGGTTTTGAGTCGAGGGTCTCGCGCAGAGCAACAAATTCCGTTTGTCCCGAGTAGCGACCAAGGTCGCGTATCGAGGGGCTTGAACGTTTTGAACTCCCCTGGACATTATCTCCACAGCTGCTCAAAAAAACCCGAGCGTTTCACCTCGTCGACATAGCGGTTGTCATAATAAGCCGTCACCGGCGTCGCGGCGGCGGCTTTGGCGTCGATGAGATTGCTTTGCGCCATCAGTTTGGCCATCGACCGCAGCGCGCTCTCGGGAGTAAATCCCTCTTTGGCATAATTCTCGGTGGCGAATCGGTAAATATCTTCCAGTAGATCGGCATCCTTCAGCGGCATCCACTTGGTAATGATTTTCTTGGTCGCCTCGCGGTTGGTCTGAATGAACTTGATCGACTCGGC
>SHYW01000118.1 GCA_009692615.1 Deltaproteobacteria bacterium
GCCTCAACCACGGTGATCTCGCTGCGATATACTCGTTGAATTACGTCTAGTCGTTTCTCGTCTTTCATTGTCAGGGTTGTCATCCTTCCACCCTGACATAATTACGTTGCCGTTAACCCCTGACATAATCACTTTGCTACAACAGTCGGACAATTCTCAGTTGACAGTTTTAAGGTTGCCGTGGTAGTTACGCACCGTGGTCCGAAATGTAACTGCTACGTCATTGGCTCTGCTGAAAACCTGTACGCCGGCTTGTTTGACGGATCTGCGCGCGCTATTGCCGCTGCTATCGGAGCATCACGCACGGGTTGCCCAATTCGCCATGCAAAATCCGGCTGGCTTTCTTGATTTGGACGCCCGCGAGCTCGGTTATCAATGCGGCACGAGCGAAGCAACGATTGTGCGCTTCTGTCAGCGGGTCGGTTACCGAGGCTTAAGCGAGATGAAAAAGATTCTTTCGTTGCAGCTTGCGGCGAATCTTGTGCCGGCGCGTAGTGCAACGAAATCGGACGCGGATGAAACGGTCCTGGAGCGCGTGTTTGCCGATTGCATCGCGGCGCTACGCGACACCGTCGCTTCGGTCGATCATGCGAGCTTGGAACGCGTCGCGGCGGCCATTGCCCGAAGCGAGTTGCTCTACCTTTTCGGCGCGGGTGGTTCGGCGCAGGTGGCCCAAGAGGCCGCGCTTAAATTCTTGACGTTAGGCTTTCGCACCCTGGCATTCGTCGATCCAATTCAGCAACTGGCGGCGGCAAAATTAGTCAGCGCTAAGGATGTTGCTATCGCGGTCACCTATGCGGGAAATCAGAAGGAAGTTGCCGAGGCGCTGCGCAGCGCCAAGGAGCGCAAAGCGTTTTGTGTCGGGATCACGAGCTTTGAACAGAGCATGATCGCGAAAAGTACCGACGCGCTTCTGATTATCTCTCCGCCGACCGAGCTGTTACGCGGGCAGACGGGGGCGCACCGGGTGGCCCAAGTCGCGCTACTCGACGCATTAGCGGTATCCGCCGCCGAGAGCAGAGCTGGGAAAGCCGTTCCGAAACATCAACGCGCAAAAAGAAGCAGAGCGTTTCGGGTTTATCGTGCTGCCAGTCTACGCGGGACGAGCGTTAGTGGGATACCGGCCGTTCGAAAATGATACTGGGTTGCGCAGCCCGGTTTCACGGCACGGAAAGGATAGATGGGGAGGAACTGGATTCATGGCTAACTATCGGGTGATCGGAAAACCAGTGGAGCGGGTAGACGGTCCGGAAATGCTCATGGGACAGGCGATCTATGGGCCGGACGTCAAAATGCCGGGAATGCTGTGGGGTAAAATTCTCCGCAGTCCGATACCGCATGGAAGGTTGTTGCGGGTCAATGTCGAAAAAGCCAGAAAGTATCCCGGCGTGAAGGCTGTGATCACGAGCCAGGATGTGCCGGCGCGCCGCTACGGCTATGCCGTCGAGGACGAGCATATTTTCGCCATCGAGAAAGTACGCTACGTCGGCCAACCGGTGGCCGCGGTGGCGGCGGTCGACGAGGATACGGCGGAAGAAGCGCTCTCCTTGATTGACGTCGACTACGACGAAATGCCGGCGGTCTTCAGCGCCGAAGAAGCGATGCGCGCCGGCGCGCCGCTGGTGCACGATAATCTCGCCGATCTCAAGGCCCGCTCGGTTTATTTGGCATCTTGGTATCCCGTTCTCGGCACCAACATCATTCATCGCGCCTCAAATGAGCGTGGTGACGTCGAAGCGGCGCTGAAGCGAGCAGACCATGTTTTCGAAGACGAATTTCACGCCAGCCAAATTCACCACTGCTACATGGAGCCCCACGCCACGACGGCCGCGCTTATCGGCGGTACGATAACGGTCTGGACCTGTTCGCAGGAAGTTTTCGAGCTGCGCACCGTGATGGCGGGACTGTTCGGCGTGCCGGAAAGCAAGATGCGCATCATCTGCACCAAGGTCGGCGGTGGTTTCGGCGGTAAAATCGAGCCGCGCCTCGAACCGGTTGCCATCGCTTTAGCGATGAAGAGCCACAAACCCGTGAAAATGGTCATGACGCGCACCGAAGAATTCACGGCCGCTGCGGGATCGACGCCGGCGTCGGTCAAGCTCAGAACCGGCGTCATGAAAGACGGCACCCTCGTTGCCCGCGATATTAATTTCCTGTGGGACACCGGCGCCTACGCCGAAGGTTTGGCACCGAGCAATCGGGCGATGAAAGACGGCATCGGCCCCTACAATATTTATGACATCCGGGTGACCTCTACTTTGGTTTACACCCACAAGATGCGCGGCACGCAGCTGCGCGGCTTGGGGGTGCCGGAGGGGGCTTGGGCGATCGAGTCGCAGATGGACATGATCGCGGCGCGTTTGGGAATGGATCCGTTTCAGCTGCGCATGAAAAATATACTTCGCGAAGGGAACCTCAATGCGATCGGCGATTCGGTGCAGAGCATCGGCCTTGAGGAATGTCTGGTGAAAGTCGCCGCGGAGATCGGCTGGGATAAACCGAAAGCGAAAAACGTCGGACGCGGACTTGCCGTCATTGCTAAATCGCCGACGACGCACTCGAGCATTTCCGGCGCCCATGTTTTGTTCAATGAAGACGGCAGCGCCCAGGTGATGGTTGGCGCCTCCGAATTGGGCCAGGGCATGTGCGGCGTGATGTCGCAGATCGCCGCTGAGGTTTTGGGCATCTCGGTGGAATCGGTGGGGATCATCTGCGCCGATACCGGGGCGACGCCGTACGACCGCGGTACCTTTTCGAGCCGCGTGACTTTCTATACGGGAATGGCGGTGAAGAAGGCCGCTGAGGATGCAAAAAATCAACTGCTCGAAATGGCTTCGAAGCTGTCGGAAATTCCGGTGAGCGATTTGTCAGTCGAGAATGAACGGGTTGTCTCGGCGAAGCGGCCTGAGTTGTCGTTGACGTTGCGGCAAGTTTTGGAGTCGGCCCACAACCGCGAGAAACCGATTCTCGGTCGGGGCTGGTACGGCGGCAAAGGCGACTACCCGTCGCTGCCGCATAAAGTGCAAGCCAAAGAGTATGTTCCCGGTTGGAAATACGCGGCGCAAGCGGTCGAAGTCGAAATCGATGTAGACACGGGCATGGTCAAAATAAGAAAAATCGCATCCGCCCACGATGTCGGCACGACGCTCAATCCGATCAGCGTGCGCGGCCAGATCACCGGCGGCGTGGTGATGGGCATTGGTTACGCGCTGCATGAGCGGTTGCAGTTTGAAGATGGCAGGGTGATCAATCCATCGTTTATGGATTATAAACTGCCTTCGTCGCAGGAAATTCCCGAGATCGTCGCGATTGCGGTGGAAGTGCCTTTGCCCGAGGGACCGTTCGGCGCCAAGGGCATCGGTGAGTTGGCGGTGGTCGGCATTGCGCCAGCGGTGGGCAACGCAATTTACGACGCGTTGAAAGTCCGGATCAAAGATCTGCCGCTGTTTCCGGAAAGAGTTCTGAGCGCGATCGAAGAGCAGGCGGCGAAATGAACTCTGCGGCGCAGGTCGCAAACAAACAATTTTGGAGTGGGTTTATGAAGTGGGCATTCACTCGCTTGATTTTATTCGTCCTTGTGGCGCTAGGCGTCGATACCGCCCGCGGCGCGGAGTTCACTAAATTACGAGTTGGCATTCTCGCTACCGGAGAGTTTTGCCAGACTTATATCGCGCAGAAAAAAGGGTTCTTCGCGAAAAATGGTCTCGACGTCGAGCTGATTTATTTTCAGGGCGGCTCTCAAGTGATTCAAGCCATGCTCGGCGGCGATCTGCCGTTGACCGTCACCGCGGGGCCCGAAGGAGTGGTCGCTAAGCTCCAGGGGGCTGACATCGCGCTGCTCTTGGCCAACAATCCGACCATGCATTTTAGTCTCTTCGTGACTCCCGAGATTAAAAAAACTGAAGACCTACGCGGCAAGACGGCGGGCATCAGCCGATTCGGATCGGCCAGTGATTTTTCCATCCGGTATATCTTTAAGTCCATGGGGTTGGCGGATCGTGATGTGACGATCGTGCAGATCGGCGATAACCCTAGCCGGCTCGCGGCGCTGAAAACTAATGCGATTCAAGCGTCGGTTTTTACTACGCCCAATACCGTGCGCGCTCGCAAGGCCGGTTTTGTCTCTATGGTTGATGCCTATAAGTTGGGGCTCAAGTTCCAGGGCAGCGGCATTGCTGCCAGCGGCGCCTTTCTGCGCGACCACCGCCCGATCGTCGAACAATTCGTGAAAGGATTTTTAGAAGGTGTGGCCTACGCCAAGACCCACAAAGAAGAAAGTCTGCCGTTGATCAAAGCGTTCATGAAGCTGCGGGATCAAGATGAAGTCGAAGATAGTTACCAAGTCATTATTCTCGACGTCCAACCGCGCAAGCCTTATCCGTTGAAAGAGGCGGTCGAAACGGTTTTGCGTACCGTCGAAAGCACGATTCCGAAAGCGAAAATCGTAAAGCCGGAGGATATGATCGACGATTCGATAATTCGGCGGCTTGACCAGAGCGGTTTTATCGACGCGCTCTATCGATGAAAAAGATGTCGATGATCCTTGCCCTATTGTCGATTCTCATCTATTTGGCTGCCGCCCAAGGCGCGTGGGCGCAAATGCAGAAGGTCAAGATCGCCGTGTCGAGCCGCGGCATCGCGTTCATCGATCTTTACATCGCCGAGCATCGTGGATTTTTTCGCGAAGAGGGTCTCGAACCTGAGCTTATTCAGGTCGCCGCCAACGTCGCGACTGCCGCATTGAATGCCGGCGAAGTGGATGCGCTTGGCGCTGTTGGACTAGCCGCGCGTGCGAGCCAGAGCGGCTTACCGGTCAAAGTGCTGGCGGTGACCGGTCACCGCGCGCTCTTTTGGTTGGTGAGCAAGCCGGAACTCAAATCGATCGCGGATCTCAAGGGCACGAGTCTTGGAATCACGTCGCGCAATGGCAGCCAGCATCTTGTCGCAAGCCGGCTGCTAGCCGCGGGCGGTATCGATCCCGCCAAAGATGTGTCGACGGTCGTGATCGGCGGGGCGCCGGCATTGTTGCAAGCCTTGATCGCCGGTTCGATTCAGGTCACCGCGCTCTCGCCGCCGACGATAATCGTCGCGCGTGATAAGTTCAAGATAAATATCCTGGCCGAGCCGCCCAAGGATTTTTTCAGCACCCAGGGAGGTTTCGCGGTTAGCGACCGAGCTCTGGTCGAAAAGCGAGATCTGGTGCGGCGCATGCTGCGCGCGCGAACCAAAGCGTACCGTTACTTTCATGAAAACGAGAAAGGCACCAGCGAAACGCTGGCGAAATACACCCGGCTCGATCTCGCCACCACGACGGAAACCTATCAAATGTCCAAGTTTGGGTTTACGGCCAGCAGCGTGCTGAGCGACAAGGAGATGGAAGTTCTGTTGAAGGATGACGCCAAAACATTGGGGCTGTCTCAACCCGTAGCGCCGGCGAAAGTATTCGATTTTAGCCTCCAGCGCGAGGTCAACAAGGAGTTGGGGATCAAATGAGCGGAGGCCACTGATGCCGTTTAACGATTTAAGAGAGTTCATAACTTTCCTTGAGAGCAAAGGAGAGTTGCTGAGAACCAAGAAGCCGGTGGATGTGAAGTTTGAAATCTCTTCCTACATCCGCAAGACCAGCGATCAACGCGGGCCGGCCTTGCTTTTCGAGAACGTGAAAAATTTCGCTATGCCGGTCTTGGGCGGCGTTTTTGCGACCCGTGAGCGGGCTTTTCTCGCCTTGGAAACTTCCCACGAGGGTTACGTCCATAAGTTTCAAGACGCATTGGATCATTTGTTGGCGCCCAAGTTGGTTACAAATGCGCCGTGCAAAGAGGTTGTCTATACGGGCAAAGACGTCGACCTGGGAAAATTGCCGGTGCCGATTTTTTCCGAACGAGATCCCGCGCCGTTCATCACGCTCGGATTGTGCATTAGCCGCGACCCAAAAACCGGCGGGAAAAACACTTCGATTTATCGCTTGCAGCTCAAAGGCCGCAATCGCTTGGGCATCATGGCGCAACATTTGGTGCGCCAACTGATCGAAGCGGAGTCGATCGGTGAGGGCTTGCCGATCGCCATCGCCATCGGCACCGATCCGGTGCTACCGTTGGCGACTCAATGGATGGCGCCTTATGGAACCGATGAGTTGGCGCTGGCGGGGGCGCTTCGCGGCGCGCCGGTGGAAGTGGTGAAAGCCGAGACGGTGGATCTGGAAGTGCCGGCGACCGCGGAAATCATTATTGAGGGCATGGTACTACCCAACGTTCGCGAGGAAGAAGGGCCGTTTGGCGAAGTGTCGGGCTATTACACGCCGTCCAATCCGAAACCGGTGATCGAAGTGAGCGCGATTACCCACCGCAAAAATCCGATCTACCAGGCGGCGCTCACCGGCATGCCGACCACCGAGAATCATATTCTCAAGCAGCTGCCCTTGGAGGCTACTTACTATTGGCAGCTCAAAAAAGAATTTCCCGGCGTCACCGCGGTGCATTTTCCCGCGGCGGGCACGGTGGGGATGACCTGCGTGATCGCCATGAAGCAGGCTTACGAATGTGAGGCACGCAATCTGATCGCCGCGATGATCGGCACGCGGCGCAACAAGATCACCATCGTGGTTGACGACGACGTTGATATTTTCGACATGGAAAAAGTTTGGTGGGCGATCACCACTAGGACCCAGGCGGATGAAGACGTAATTGTGTTTCCACGGGTGGTGGCAACGGCCATGGACCCGTCGGTGCGCAAGTTGCGCGTCGGCTCCAGTCTCGGTATCGACGCCACGGTGCCCTTCGGCCAGCGCTTTCCGGAAATCGTCACCGTGCCGGGCGCGGACAAAGTATCGCTGGATGATTTGAAATAACTTCGGAGGGTAGATGAAGTTTCAAGGCCACTTACTGATTGGACGCCCGGTGGAAAAGGTCTGGGAGTTTCTCTGGGACATCGAAAAACTTTCCAGCTGCATCCCCGGCTGCAAAAGCGTCAAGACCATCAAGGCGCGAGAAAAATATGAGTTGACCATAAAAGACAACGTCGGTCCGATCACCGTGCATTTCGATTTGCTGGCGGAGGTGAAAAAGTTGGAACCGTTCAAACGCATCGAGATTGCCATGGAAGGGAAAGACTTCAAAGCCGGTGGCTTGCGCCAGACCATGGCATTGGCGCTCACCGCGAAGGGCAACGATACCCAGATTGATTTTGAGACCGACATCAATGTTTTTGGACGGCTCGGCACGTTGGGCTATCCATTTGTCAAAAAAAAGGCGGAAAGCGTGATTAAAGAGTTTGGCGAGAAGGTCAAAGGCGCCATCGAAACCAACGGGTGACCGCGGCGGGAGTTAAAGCAATGGAAAGAAAATTAATTAGACCGAAGTCAGTGGATGAGGCTTTGAGCCACCGGGCGCAGTACGGTAAAGACGCGTTACCCATCGCCGGCGGACAGTCGCTCTTGGTGATGCTGCGTAACAAGCTGATTGATCCGAAAGTGCTGCTCGACCTGGAAACGCTCGGCGAGTTGCGCGGGCACCAGCTCCAGGCGGAAGGCTTTACGATCGGCGCGATGACGACTTTTTACGGTCTCTTGTCGTCTGCGGAGGTGCGATCAAGCTTGCCGATTTTGGCGCAGGCGGCGTCCAAGGTCGGCTCCACGGCGATCAGAAATTTGGGCACCATTGGCGGGAATCTCTGTCACAACGAACCCGGCGCCGATCTGCCGCCCGCGCTGCTGGTGCTCAACGCCTCCGTGGAGCTGCGCCGCCGCGGCGGAGTGAGGAAAGTGCTGTTGACGGAGTTTTTTCGAGGTTATTTCGAAACCGCAGTCGCGCCGGATGAAATTCTTTGCCGGGTGGAGATACCGGCTCTGCCCGGCGGAGCCGTCGGCGCATACATCAAGCACTCGATCAGCGCCGAAGATCTCGCCATCGCGGGCGTAGCCGTAGTGGTTGTGCCGGACGACAAAAAGTCCGGCGCCGTGCGTGAGGTACGCATCGGTTTGGGCGGAGTCGCGCCGATGCCGTTTCGCGCGACTCGATCTGAAAACGCGCTCAATGGCACGGTATTGAGTAGCGAGTCGATCCGCGCGGCGGTGGAATTCGCCGCTGAGGCAGCGGACCCGATGGGCGACCCGCACGCGTCGGCGGAGTATCGGCGCAAAATGGTCAAGGTCTTGGTTCGACGGGCAATCGCCGCGGCGATGCAGCAAGCGGAAAGGAACGGACATGGCAAAGCTTAAACTCGATGTCAACGGCGAGGCGAACGAGATCGAGGCGGCCGAGACCGCATTGCTTTTGGATACACTTCGAGAAGGGCTCGGGCTTACCGGCACCAAGCGTGGCTGCGAGACCAGCCACTGCGGCGCCTGTACGGTCATGCTCGATGGAGTGGCGGTCCACAGTTGTGTGGTTCTGGCCGCGCGCTGCGAAGGGAAAGCGATCACCACGGTTGAGGGGCTCGCCCAGGACGGTGAGTTGAACAACTTGCAGCGATTGTTTCTGAAACACGGTGCGCTGCAATGCGGCTATTGCACGCCTGGCATGTTGATGGCCGCCACCGCGCTGTTGCGGCGCAATCCTAAGCCGACTTTGGATGATGTGAAAAACGGCCTGGACGGCAACCTGTGCCGTTGCACCGGTTACACCGGCATCTTCGAGGCGATACAGGCGTGCGCGCAGGGCGCCAAATAGCGCCTTCAAGATTTAACGTTGGGTGTTGAACTTCGAATGACATGGGCCTCTGAGCGATAGGGTCACGCAAATATGGCAAGCATGAAAACGAAACGGCCGAACTATTCCTCCATTGGTAAATCGGCGCCGCGCATCGAAGGCGAAAAGAAAGTTTCAGGAAAAACGCTTTACACCGCCGATCACATCCTGCCCGGCACGGTTTGGGGGAAAGTTTTGCGCAGTCCTTATCCGCACGCGCGGATTAAGCGGGTGAATACCGAACGGGCCAAGGCGCATGGCGGAGTTTTGGCCGTGCTTACAGCGGCGGACATTCCCGACGTGCTAACCGGGCGCCGGTTACGCGACATGCCGATGCTCGCCAATGATCGTGTGCGTTTCATCGGCGAAAAAATCGCCGTGGTGGCCGCCCTGGAGCGCGATGTCGCCGAGGAGGGCGCGCAACTGATCGAAGTCGAGTACGAGCCCTTGACGCCGGTGTTCGATCCCTTGGCGGCGATCGCCGAAGGCGCACCGGAGTTGCACGAACACATGGCGGATTATCAAGGCCTACCCAAGATCGGCACGCCGCCGAAAAATACTTATTCCCACGAAGAGTGGCTGATGGGTGACATCGGGCGCGGCTTTCGCGAGGCGGATCAGATTTTCGAAGATCGGTTTGCTACCCAGCATGTGCATCAATCCTATCTGGAGCCTCACTCCAGTGTCGTTTTCATCGACCGCGATACCGGCACCATTCACGTTTGGGTGAGTAATAAAGTTCCTTACAACACCAAGAATAGTCTCGCCGATGCCATCGGTGTGCCGGCGGAAAAGATCGTCATCCACGTTTCCACTATCGGTGGGGACTTCGGCGGCAAGGGTGCGCTGATGGATCTACCGTTGTGCTACTTCCTGGCGCGACGACTGAGCCGCCCGGTGCGCATGGTCATGAGCTATACCGAAGAGTTAACCGCGGCGAACCCGCGCCACGCCGCGCAGATAGTGATCAAGACCGGGTGCAAAAAAGATGGCCGGATCACGGCGCGGCAAATCCAGGTCTACTGGAACGGCGGCGCCTATGGAGCGATGAAACCGATTCCGACGGTCAATTTGCCCGGCGCCGTCAAAGCCGCCGGCGCTTACGCTATTCCTAACGTGCGCATCGACTCCTATGCGATCTACACCAACAGCGTGCCCTGCGGCCATTTCCGTTCGCCGGGGTTGGCGCAGTTGGCGTTTGCCAGCGAGTCGCAGATCGACATGATCGCTGCGGCGATGAAAATCGATCCGCTCGAGCTGCGGCTGCGCAACGCATTGACGGATGGCTTTCCGACGCCGGACGTCAAAGGCATGGTCGACGTCAAGTGCAAGCAAGTTCTGGAGACGGCAGCGAAGACGACGAATTGGAAAAAAAAGAATCTGCCGGCTCAGGTTGGACGCGGCATGGCGCTGTCCTATCGCCATGTGGGGCTCGGCGATGCCAATGCCCGCATGCGGCTTAATCCCGATGGCAAGATTTCGATCTTGACCACCTACGCTGACACGGGCACAGGCGCGCACACGATTCTTTGCCAGATGGTGGCGGAAGTTCTCGATGTGCCTTTGAGCCAAGTCGGGCTCGAAGTCGGCACCACCGACGCATTTCGCTCGGAGTCGGGTACCGGCGCAAGCCGGGTGACTTTCGTGCTGGGCCAGGCGGTGTTGGAAGCCACCGCGAAGTTGAAATCATTGATCTGCGAACGGGCGGCGGCAATGTTGGCTGTGACGAGCGATCAAGTGGCGTTGAAGAACGGCCGCTTAAGCGCTGCGCCGGCCAATGCCCGCTCTCTCTCGCTGGCGGAGTTCGCCAAAGCTGCCGCCGAGGCAAATCTAAAACTTGAAGTCGAGAGTTATCATTCTGAGACCGAGACGCCGCCCGAGGGTGTCTTTGCCGCCTGCGTTGCCGAGGTCCACGTCGACCTGGCGACCGGCCAGGTGGAGTTGCGCAAATTGGATACAATCCATGACGTGGCGACGATTCTCAACCCGGTGGGCCATCAGGGGCAGATCGACGGCGGCATCATGCAAGGCGTGGGTTACGTGCTCATGGAAGAATTGGCCATGGACGAGGGACGCGTGACGACGGCGAATCTTGGCGAATACAAGATTCCCAACATTCAAGATATTCCGCAGCTCAAAACCACGCTGGTGCACAGCCACGAAGGCGCGTCGCCGTTTCAAAGCAAGGAAATCGGCGAAAGCGCGATATCCCAAGTCGCACCGGCCATCGCCAACGCGGTTTACGACGCTGTCGGCGTGCGCATCAAAGATCTGCCGATTACGGCGGAGAAAGTTTTTCGCGCCTTGCAGGCGCGCGAAGCGGAGAAACGAAACGTCTCAAGAAGGTGAGAGTGCGATGAAAACTCCAGCTGTTTTCGCGTGGTTTCCGATCTTACTTTTCCCCTCTTTTGTTGCGGCACAATCGCTCAAAGAAATTCGTGTCGGTTCGAGCAACATCAGCGTCACCAACGTAGTGGCGTTCTATGCGCGGGATCGAAAGTTTTTCGAAGCCGAAGGTTTCGACGTCAAAATGATCATAATCAAAACCGAGGCGGCGCTGGCGGCGCTGTCTGCGGGCGACTTGGATTATTCGACGTTGAGCACGTCATCCATCGAGGCCACGCTCAAAGGTATGCCGTTGCGCGTGATCGCCATCACCAACCGCCATCCCTTGCTTGGTTTGGTGGTGCGCAAAGGAATCAACAGCGTCGCCGAATTGCGCGGAAAAAAACTTTCAGTGAGCTCCTTCGGCGGCGCCACTTACGGCGCGGCGCTCTACCTACTTAAAACTCATGGGCTCAGACCGAAGGAAGACGTGACTATTCTCGCCGGAGGCTCTAACTCAGTGCGCATCGTGGCGGTGAAACAGGGAGCCATTGACGCCGTGCTTTTAAGTTCGCCGGAAGATATCAAAGCGGCAAGCGACGGATTGCGCATTTTGCAGGATGTCGGCAGCGACTACCGGTTGCCGTGGGGCGGCATCAGCGCGGCTCAGGCCAAGCTCCGCCGCAGCCCAGCGGAGGCAGAGCGATTCGTCCGCGCGGTGTTGCGCACGACCAGGGCGATTATCGAGCCGCAAAATAAAAAAGACGTCACCGGCTGGCTCGGCAAGTTTTTCAATCTCGACGAGAAAGTGGCCGACGAATTTTACCGCCGGCTCATCCCGTCTTTGAATCCCAGCGGCATCGTCGAGCGCGATAAAATCCAACTGGTCATCGACAGCGCCGTGGACCGAGGCTTAACCGATAAACCCCTCGATCCCGACATGGTGGCGGACTTTTCCATCGTCAAGCAATTGCGCTTCTAAAAGTCATAGCGCTGGGCGGCCATCGGTGGCGGCCCCATGGAGGTTGAAGATGAGTCTGGGTATTCGGATGATTTTCATTTTCCTCAGTGCAGCTCTCGCCGCGGCATGCATGCCTTCGCGCGCCCGGGCGCAAAGCACCGGCAAGAACGAGCCGATCCGGATTGCCTATCCAAGCCGGGGCATTACTGTGCTGCCGTTGCGGCTGGCTCAGACCCAAGGCTTGTTTCAGCAGGAGCGATTGGACGCCGAGCTCATCCAGATGCGCGCGGGTATCACCGTCACCGCGATGGCCAGCGGCGATATTCAGTTCGGCGCGCCAACCGACTCCATCGTTAGGAGCGCCGCCCGCGGGCAGCCATTGAAAGGAGTCTTGTCCTTCGTCAATAAGCCGATGCATTATCTCGTCGCAAAGGCTAATTTTAATACCGTCGAAGAACTGCGCGGCAAAACCTTGGCGATCAATTCATTTGGTGCCTCGGAGCAGTTGACGCTCTGGGCGCTGTTAAAGGCCCATGGCATCGATCCCGACAAGAAAGAAGTGCAGGTGGTTGGCCTCGGCGACAGTCCGGTGCGGCTTGAAGCGTTAAAGCGCGGCATCGTCGACGCCACTGTGGTTTTGATCCCCCATGTGATCATTGCGCGCAACAGCGGCTTTAAAGTTCTCGGCCATGGCGGCAGCTATCTTGAATTGTCTACTCCCGGTATCGGGGTGACGGACCAATTCTTGAAAGAAAAACGCGATCAAGCCAAGCGCACGGTGCGCGCCTTGGTGAAAGCCATCCTCTTCATGCGAAAAAATCGCGAGGAGTCGGTGCGCGTGGCAATGAGTTGGCTGGCGCTCGACCGCGACGTAGCGGAAAAGTCCTACGACATGGCGCTCGACTCGTTCAGCGAGGACGGCAGCCCGACGTTAAAGGGGCTGCAGAACAGCGTAGCCCTGGAAAGACAGCGGGTAGGAATCAAGGAAGAGATTCCGCTCAGCAAGGTTTTCGATTTCAGTTTGCTCCAAGAAGTGCACGCGGAGCTGAAGCGGTGAGATTCAATGACGGTTGCCTCTAACTTTAGCGAAAACGGGAGACGGATAAACATGACGCGGCGAAATTTCATTCTGGCGATTGCCATAGGCGTCGCCATTTGTGCGGTGGCGCGGAGCGCAGCGGCGCAAGAAACGTTTTACCAAGGGAAAAATATTCGCTTGATCGTCGGTTCAGACCCCGGCGGCGGATTCGACACCTACTCGCGCACGATTGCCCGGCACATGACGAAACACATTCCGGGTAATCCGACCATCGTGGTGGAGAATATGCCGGGCGCGGCGCAAATGATTTCGGCAAACTATCTGTATCGGGTCGCCAAGCCGGATGGCCTCACCATGGGTAATTTCGCCGGTACTTTGTTCCTGGCCCAAGTGATGGGCCGGCCCGGCGTCGAGTTTGACGCGCGTAAATTCGAGTACCTGGGCGCGCCGGCGCGTGACTTTAGCTCCTGCACGTTGAGCAAGCGCACCGGCATCAATAGCTTGCAGCAGTGGTTGTCGGCGAAAAGCCCCGTGAAAATCGGCGGCATCGGCCCAGGCGATTTTACCTATGAGATTCCCAAGATTCTCGAATTCGCGCTTGGTCTACCGATTCAAGTGGTGGCTGGATACAAGGGCACCGCGCCGATTCGTTTGGCGGTGGAGAGCGGCGAAGTGGATGGCGTGTGCATGGATTGGAATTCGGTCAAAGCCACTTGGCGCAGGGCGCTTGACGCCGGAGATGTCAAAGTCGTGGTGCAGATCGCGCCTCGATCGCACCCGGAACTGAGCGATTTGCCGCTCGCCGCGGATTTCGCAAAAAGCGCCGAGGGGCGCAAATTGATTCAAGTCGGCATTCACGACCGCGGTCTAAGCTTTCGGCCCTACACGCTGCCGCCGGGCGTGCCCCGCGAGCGGTCGAAAATTCTACGCGCAGCGTTTACGCAAACTCTAACAGATACCGAGTTTCTCGCCGATGCCAAGAAGGCCAACCTCGTCATCGAAGCCGTGCCCAGCAGCGAAATCGATCGTATCGTTGCCGATCTGTTCAAGCTCGAGCCGGCGGTCGCGGCGAAACTTGCGGATGTGATGAAGTAGCCGAGGACGCGCTCGACAAACCAGCAGGCAGGGGAGAATGGAAATTTTCATCATGAAGTCGCGAAGATCCCCAAGGTTCGGAGTAAGCGTGGATGCGAAACCCGCTCAAGGGTGTTCTTCGTGTCTTGGCGGTGAGCGCTCTTATGCGCGGCAAAGGACGATTCTGCAATTTCCCGATTTTCGGGGGGAGGTTCGATCATGAAGGGTGAAGCGAGCGAAGCGATCGTGCGAGGGCTCAAAGCCGCCGGGGTCGATCTGGTGGCGATCTTGCCAGACCATGGATTCGATCGGGTACAAAAACGGATCGCCGAGGACGAAAGCTTTACTTACGTTCCGGTTAGCAACGAAAGCGTCGGCGTCGGCGTCTGTGCGGGCGCGTTTTTCGGCGGCAAGTCCCCGGCCCTGATGATTCCGACCTCCGGTTTCCTGGTTGCCGCGTGGCCGCTGGCGAGCCTGCATAATCTCTGGAATATACCGCTGCTGTTACTCATCCCTTATCGCGGCGATATCGGCGACGCCCAACCGGTGATGCGCACCTACCAGTTTACCACCGAACCGATTCTGCGCGATCTGCAGATTCCCTATGTGACCGTGAGCGAGATTGCCAAGATCGAAGGCGCGATCCAGGATGCCGTCAGTTCCGCATTCGCGTGGCAAAATCCGATCTGCATTTTATTCAGAGGGGAGACATTACGATGAAGCGTTTCGAGTGTTTGAAAGTTCTGGCGGCCGCAGCGCGCGACGACGATCTCGTAGTGACCAACTTGGGCAACACCATGTACGAGTGGCTCACGGTTAGGCCCTCGCGCGCGAACCTCTACAACATGAATCTTGGGCAGTGCACCCCGGTGGCGCTGGGACTGGCGCTGGCCTTGCCGCATCGCCGGGTCATCGCCCTGGACGGTGACGGCAATTTGCTTTTGAATTTGGTCTCACTGGCGGACGTTTGCTACCGCAAACCGGCCAATCTAAAAATTTTCGTTTTTGACAATCAGGCTTACGAATCTCCCGGCGGCATGCCGAGCGCCACTGCCCATGGCGTCGATTTGGTTCAGATCGCTAAAGGCTGCGGCATCGAACGAAGTTTTCCGGCGACGACGATTGAAGAGTTCGAGCAGCGGGTGCAGTTGATCGACCAAAGCGGGCTTTTGTTCGTCAATGCAAAGATCGAAATGGGCAGTATCGAGCGCCCACCCTACGGCTCCATCGATTTTAAGTTCAACAAGTATCAGTTCGCCACCTACATCGAGGAGACCGAAAAAAAGCCGGTGTTGCGGCTGCGCTCGCGCTCGCCGTTCACGGAGAAGTAAGATTTACGTTCAAGGTTCAAAGGTCAACGTCAGAACCGGAGCCCGAACCTGGAACATGAACGATCTTGAGGACACCGACGTATGAAAGGGTTATTTCTCGGAGCTGCACTCGTCTGTTGCCTAGCGCCTGCGTTGCCGCGGCTCGTTCAGGGGCAAGCGAAAGGTTTGGAGTCAATCAAGATCGGCTACAGCGGTATCGGTATCGCCCATGATTTTCTAAAGATCATGGAAAAGAGCCGCATCTTCGAGAAGTATGGTTTAAGTTCGCAAAACATTTATATCGGCAGTGGGTCGTTGATGAATCAAGCGATTCTCGGCGGCAGCATTCAGTTTACCACGTCCGATCTGCCATCGCAGATTCAAGCGGCGCTGGCCGGCGTCGATTTTAAAGTCATCGGCGTGACCATTAACCGGCTCGATGGCGCGATTATGGTCCGCAAAGAAATACGCCGGCCTGAAGATTTGAGAGGCAAGCGACTCGCCATCAGCCGGTTTGGTTCCGTTTCAGATATCGTGACACAATTTGTGCTGCGTTACTGGAAACTCGATCCACAAAAGGACGTGGCTATTTTACAAGTAGGCAACACTCCGAGCCGTATCGCTGCAATTTTCAGCGGCCAGGTTGACGGAGGATTAATCAACCCGACCGATGTTGGCAGAGTTGCGGCTTCCGGCTGTTGCGTGCAACTTGCCGATCTCGGCGACTTGGATATTCCATACGCCCGTTTCGGTGTAACGGCATTGGGTGGTTTTCTCAAATCACGGCCGGATACGGCGCGTAAAGTGATGGAAGCGTTTGTCGAGGGGATCTATCACTATAAAAGTCGCTCTGACGAAGCCGTCGCTGCTCTGCTAGCGCGCGGGGTGGAACCCAAGTCGGCGCGCGAAGTCTATCAAAAAGTGGCGGATTCTTATCGATCGCGGCCCGATCCCGATATCAGCGGTATCAAAGGTGTGTTGGATTCTTTACCCGAAGAACGCGCCAAGAAAGTTTCACCCGAAAGTCTGATTGACGCCGGTCCCTGGGAACGGGTGGCGAAGAGCGGCTTACTGGAACGGCTCTACGGCAAGAAGTAGAGCCGTTGTTGTTCGGCTCGATTACCGCACCGAACTTGGGTTTCATCAAGAAGTGAGTAATCCACCAGGGCGTTGAGTGGCACTGGTGGCGGGTTGCTCAACTGCTTGCGCGCTTCGTCGTAGGAGCCGGCCAAGTGCTTCAGATCGATTTTCCCGCTCGGCAGAAAAAACGTAGCTGGAGTCACGTAGCTGGGGTCAGGCCTGAGTATTGACTATTTAGCCAACACGCCGGCGAGCTTCTCCTCCGTCTGTTTATCTCGATGCCCCTGATACTAACCGTACAGCCGGCTGATCATCGACGCATCCCGATGAAGCCGTCCTGCCAACTCCTTAGTCGTTTGC
>SHYW01000119.1 GCA_009692615.1 Deltaproteobacteria bacterium
GATTGTTTTTTATGCCGAAGGGAAATGGATCTGTGCCGACCATTTTTTCCTGGCTCGCGCGATCGCTGTTTTCAAAATAGAGATAAGCCGGGTTGGTAAAGTTGCCGCGCTCGAAGGCGATCCGTTTGCTTTCGCTGAACAGGCGAAGAATTTCCCGCGGTAGTTGTGGATTTTGTTCGAGCAGGCGGCGTTGGGCGACGATCACATGGTTGGCCGGCACGACGCCGGTTTTTTTATAAAATTGCTCGACAATGGATAGGCCTCCGTCGGCGAACATTTTGCGCAGGCGCGGATTGCCTTCCAGCGGCGTGCCGCCGTAGCGGTCGATGTTCAAGGTCATGAGTTTGGCGTCATGGCGTGGCGCGAAGCCGTAGGCGGCGTCGATCTCACCTTTGTCGAGCATGACGTCGAAGGTTTGCTCTTTGGTGAGCCAGGTCGTCGATACCTCGGTGGGCGGTCGCGTGTCCATGCCGAGCAGGCCGCCGTGGCTCAAATCTTGAACCCGGCCGATGTACCAATCGATGTCTTTCGGTTCGACACCGCAAAGTTCGCGCAGAATCACTCGGAACCATAGCCCTGCGGTCATGACGTAATCAGGAATGCCGACGCGCTTGCCTTTGAGATCGCAGAGCGACTGAATTCCCGCGGCGGTGTTGACGTAGAGTGTCATCCAGACAAACGCCTTGGCGGGAAAGATCGGCAGCGCCGCCCACTGCCAGCGCTCGCCCTTGGCCTGCTCACGGGTGATGAGAAATTCCGACAGCGACATCTCGAAGAGATCGAACTCGTCGTTCTTCAAATTCTTGAAAAATAGCTCCGGCGGCGTGGTGACATGGATGTTCAGGTTCGCTTGATCCGATTTAACGCTGCCGTCGATGAGCGGCTCGAAGCGGGGATTTTTGGTGACGCCCAATTTTAAATTCAACATAGAATGACTCGTTTCTTAATTGTGATGAGTCATTCATACGCCGAGGCACGGCGCAAGGTCAAACTCTGCTGGATGGGAAGGGGATTTTCACCACGAAGGCACGAAGTGCACGAAGGTTTCGGATAACTATTCCGAACTTCGTGTCCTTCGTGCCTTCGTGGTGAGATCGGCGGCTTCCGGATTACGACGGATTGCGCACAACGAAATGTTGCTCGGGCACGGGATAGCCGGCGCCGCCGCAGGTTTCGCGGATGACTTTGTTGGTATCGAAATAGACTTGTCAGTAATTGTCCGTGTGGCAATAGGGCCGTACCGCAAGCACCGGGCCCATGAAATTGAATTCCAAAAGTTCGACATCGGGCGCCGGGTCGGCTTTGACGTTGGCGACCTTGCTGACTTTGTCTTTGAGCAGTTTGATCGCTTCGTTATGGTCCACCGAGTGGGCGAGCTGGGCTTTCAAGTCGACGCGACGGAACGGATTGGCGGAAAAGTTCTGGATCGTGTCGGAGAAAATTTTATTGTTGCCGACCATGGTCAGAACGTTGTCCGGCGTGTGGAGCGCGGTAACGAACAAACCGATTTCTTTGATGGTACCAGTGATACCGGCGACGGTGACGAAGTCGCCGACCTTAAACGGGTGCAGCACCATGAGGAAGGCGCCGGCGGCGAAATTGGCCAGTAGACCGCTCCACGCCATACCGATCGCTATGCCCGCGGCAGCGACGATGGCGGCAAAGCTGGTGGTTTCGACGCCGAAATAACCGAGGATCGCGACCACCAAGATAATATTCAACGTCACCGATATGACCGTGCCGAGATAGCGGAGCAGAGTCGGATCGACTTTCTGCTTTTCGAGCGCGCTGGTGACCATGCGCACTGCTAAGCTGATCAGCCAGCGGCCGACGAGCCAAAAGACGATGGCGCCGATAACTTTAAAGCCAACTTGGATACCCACGTCGACGATGGTTTGCATTGTTTTGCCTAACTCCATGATTTCGTCCTCCTCATTATTCAATCACCGGTCTGAGAAAAAGATTTTCGACTATGACACTCGAGCTGCCTCGTTTTAAAGACCATACATAGGCCAAAAGCAATCGCATACGCAAATTAAATTAGCGCATTCGATCGTGTCATTGGCGCATGGATCGCTGCCAAGTTGGTGGACATTACCCGGTGCATCAGGTATGAGAGAAAAGTTCTCGAACTTGGCTTTGCGGAGGTGCTATGAAAATTTGTCATTACAATAACAATCAAGCGGGCGTGGTGGTCGGCGACAAAGTGATCAATTTTGGCGATGCGTTGATCCAAGCCGGCTTGGCGCGCCAAGGTTACACCATGCTGGAAATCATCGACGCGTTGGCCAACAATCCGGCGGCGATGCAGATCGCCCGGGACGCGGCGAACGGTTCGGGAGGGGTAGACTTGAGTTCGGTGAAGTTGCTGGCGCCGATTCAAAATCCCGGCACACTTTGGGCCGCCGCCGCCAACTATGGCGCGCACCGCGCCGAGATGGTCGACCGCATGGGCAGCGCCAACAAGCAGATCATCAACAAAGACGATTTAATGGCGGAGTTTTTTATCAAGACCACGTCGTCGATCATCGGACCCGGCGACACGATCGTTTTGCCGAAGATGTCCAAGTTGGTCGACTTCGAGTGTGAGCTGTGCGCCGTCATCGGCAAGAAGGCGCGCAAAGTTACCGAAGCTCAGTCCCTCGAACATGTTTTCGGTTACATGATGTGTTGGGACATCAGCCAGCGCGACCCCTGGGGCAAGGGCATGCACAACACGCGCAACATGCGCAAAGGTTTCGACACCTTCACCGGTTTGGGTCCATGGATCGTCACCCGGGATGAAATCGAAGAGCCGCAGAATTTGAGCATCACGGTTTTGCAGAACGGCAAGGAAGCCATGATCGCGCACACCAGCGACATGATCTGCGGCCTGCGCGAGCATATCCGTTTTCTCAGCAACTGCCTGACGCTGCGCACCGGCGATTGCATCACCACCGGCACGCCGGCGGGCGTGAGCAAGTTGCACGATGGCGATAAGCTGTACGGCACGATTGAAAAAATCGGCAGCATGGAATTGTTCGTCAAGGACGAAAAGTAGTCGTTCTGTCCGGCGCTTTCGGAGCCCTCACCCTTCCCTATCCCAGTGGGAGAGGGTGAATCTTCGGAGTGTGAGTTTAGAAAATGAACTTTTGGTTTTTCAAGATAGATTGAGATTCATAAGGAGCGATTTTTATGCCAGCGGCGCCGAAATCCAATCCACCGATTCGTACGTTACTCGGTCCCGGTCCGAGTCCAGTTAGCGCGCGCGTGTTGCAAGCCCTCGCGCTTCCCGTGGTCGGCCATCTCGATCCGAAGTTTTTAGAAATCATGGATCAGAGCATGGCGATGCTCCGCGAGCTGTTTCAAACCAAGAACCGCTTGGCTTTGCCGATGTCGGGCACCGGCAGCGCGGGCATGGAAACCTGCTTCGTCAATTTGCTCGAACCGGGCGACAGCGTGCTGATCGGCGTCAACGGCGTGTTTGGCACGCGCATGGTTGATGTCGCGCAGCGCTGCGGCGCCACGGTCGATACGGTGGATGCCGAGTGGGGCACGGCGCTCGACGCGCAGAACTTCAAAAACGCTCTGGCTAAGAAAAAATATAAACTGGTCGCCATCGTCCACGCCGAGACTTCCACCGGCGTACTGCAGCCGATGGACGATATTGCCAAGCTGGTGCATGAAAACGGCGCGCTGCTGTTGGTCGACGCCGTCACTTCGCTTGGCGGCGCGCCGGTCCGAGTCGACGAGTTGGGCATCGACGCTTGCTACAGCGGCACGCAGAAATGTTTGGGCTGCCCGCCAGGCCTGTCGCCGGTGACGTTGAACGAGCGTGCCGTCGAAGTGATCCGCCAGCGCAAGTCCAAAGTGCAGAGCTGGTATCTCGATCTGTCGATGATCGAGAAATATTGGGGCAGCGAGCGGGTCTACCACCACACCGCGCCGATTTCGATGAATTACGCGCTGCACGAAGCGCTGCGCGCGGTGCTCGAAGAAGGATTGGAAAAATCCTGGCAACGCCACAAACAGACCCACGATGTGTTTATCCGTGAGATGCGTAAGCTGGAAATCGAACCGGCGGTGGCCGAGTCGATCCGCGCGCCGATGATCAACGCCATCAAAATTCCCGACGGCGCCGACGACGCGAAAGTCCGCGCGCGCTTATACGACGAGTTCAATATCGAAATCGGCGCCGGCTTGGGGCCGCTCAAGGGCAAGATCTGGCGCGTCGGCTTGATGGGCCATGGCTCGCGGGTGGAGAATGTCGAGATTCTCGCTGGGGCGTTGAAGAAGTTGATTCAATAATCGTGTTCGTGAGCGTGTCCGAACTCAAAGGCGCTCGGGTTTTCTCACCTGCCCTCAATCACCCGCGGACCGGAATGTCCGCGCTCCTGATTGCGACGTTGCAGCCCCGTTTCCCTATGTTTGCAAATTAGAAGTGAGGCTTCTATATTGCAAACATGATCAAGCGCGACTACGGCCCGGTCTTACGCCGGCTGCTACGCCGTTATCCGTGCGTGACCCTGTTAGGGCCGCGCCAATGCGGTAAGACGACCTTTATCCGCACGGAATTGCCCTCCTGGACCTATATGGATCTGGAACGCCCTTCCGACGCGGCGCCGTTGGTGGCGGATCCCGAGGCGCGTCTCGGACAGCTCCAGGGCAAAGTTATTTTCGACGAAGCGCAGCGGGTTCCCGAACTTTTCCCAGTGCTGCGCGGTTTGATCGACCGCCAGCGAACTAAGATGGGACGCTTCGCCATCCTTGGCTCCGCTTCGCCAACACTCGTACGCCACATCTCGGAATCGCTTGCCGGCCGTACGGCCTTTGTCGATTTGCCGACGTTTCGTTGGAATGAAGTCAAAACCGACGACCAGGCGGCTGCGATTAAATCTCTATGGCTGCGCGGCGGTTTCCCTCAAGCATTTTTGAATCCCAAGGACCGTGATCGTGGCGAATGGTTGGAGGCTTACACGCGATCTTTCATCGAGCGCGATCTGCCCGCGCTCGGTATCGACGTTACCGCTGCGCAGATGCGCAAGCTCTGGACCATGCTCGCGCACTGCAACGGTGGAGTGTGGAATGCTTCTCAGCTCGCGGCGTCCCTCGCCGTGAGTTACCACACCGTCAATCGCTACGTCGATATTCTCGAACAGACGTTTTTGATCCGTAAGCTGCCGCCGTATTTCGCCAATGTCGGCAAGCGTCTGGTTAAGAGTCCCAAAATATATTTCCGCGACACTGGCTTGCTGCATTTTTTTCTCGGCATATCGTCGGCAGCGATGCTCGACACCCATCCCGCCCGGGGCATGAGTTGGGAAGCTTTTATCATCGATCAAGTGATTTCGATCTGCCAGCGAGAGGTGCCGAGTTGCCGGCCGTATTTTTGGCGCACGTCGCAGGGACATGAGATCGACCTGGTGATCGATTTAGGCAGCAAGAAGATTCCGATCGAGGTGAAATTACACTCAGCGCCGACGGCCCAGGATGCCGCGTCGCTGGTTCAATGTATGCGCGATTTGAAACTTACCCGTGGTTATCTAGTCCACTCGGGACGTCAACACTATTCTCTGGGCAATGGGGTGATGGCGCTCGCGGCCGACGAAATTTTGACCCATCCACGGATCTTTTTCGGCTCATGACCGCCTTCGTGAGAAGAGAATTATTGCGCCAACCCATCAATTGGAATTCAGTTTGCTCTACCTAACGACCACGACCACGAAAATCTCTCACGCATAAAGCCGCGCGACCCATTCGCCATATCCATTATACGGCAGCGTCGGGCGGCGTTCGCCGGTGTCGATGAGTTTTTCCGTCGCTTGAGACCAGCGCGGGTGGGGAACTGTCGGGTCGACGTTCGCTTCGAAGCTGTATTCCTGCGGCCGATTGGAATTCCAAAACGTCCGCGGCTGGTCGGCGGTGAATTCGATTTTGACAATCGATTTAATATTTTTGAAGCCGTACTTCCACGGCACGATCAGACGCAGCGGTGCGCCATGTTGCTTGGGCATGGGATGACCGTAAATTCCCGTGGCCAGTAAATTAATTCGTTCATCGCCTCGGCCATCGTCAGGCCTTCGGTATAAGGCCAGGGGCCGAGCGACGGGTTTTGATTCGGTGCTTGATCGGGGCGCATGAAGGTGACGAGTTTTACATAGCGCGACGCCGAGAGCGGCTGGACGAGCTTGATCAGCGCTGGTAGCGGTATTCCCGTCCAGGGCACCGCCATCGCCCAGGCTTCGACACAGCGAAAGCGATAGAGCCGCTCTTCCACGGGCAGCGCGCGCATGAGTTGATCGATGTCAAACAGACGCGGCTTTTCAACCAAGCCGGCGATTTCGATCTGCCATGGATGGGTGCGCAGGCGCGCGGATTTTTTGTAGACGCCGCTTTTGAACGTGCTGAACTCGTAAAAATTATTATACGAAGCGGCGTACGCTTCGTCGGTGAGCGGGCGATCGAGGGTGAAGCGAGAATTTCGCGGCGCGGGATACAAATCCTGGCCGGCGGGATTTTCTTGGGCGCCGATGAGGGATGCGTCCGGCGCCGGTCCGCAGCCGGTGGGAATTCCCGCTGCTAAGCCGAGGCCGATCAGGCCGGTGCTTTTGAGGAATTGGCGGCGGGTATTGAAGATGGTTTCCGGCGTCGCCGCGCTGTCGCGCAGGCGCCAACTGGGGCGAGTGATTCGTTGCTTCATGAACGTCGCGATGGCTGGAGCATCATCGCGACGATTGTACTGGCGCGGTTGGAACGCTTCAACCGCGCCAGCGGGATTTTGCCGGCAATTATTTTATCGCCACTTCGAGGGGCTTGATGAATTCTTTGCGGATGAATCCCTTGGGACCGTCAGCGCCGCTGCGGACTTCGAGCCAATCGCCGGCGCGGTTCTCGACGGTGACGCGGGTGCCGACGCTAAACGAGGTCAGCGAGACTGACGAGAAGTTGGGATCTTTGCGCAGCACCGTCGGATACTTGATCTGATATTCGTTGTCCGCGGTTTTGGTTGCCACAGTTTTTTGCGCCGCGACGGGTTCCGGTTTCGCTTTCGCGACGGCGGCCGGTCGCGTGGCGGCGTGGCTTGGGGTTGGGTTGTCGAGCGCGGCGGCCAACGATTTTTCCCACTGCACCAGACTGGTGATATCCATGCCCTCGCGCACGAACAGCAAGGGGCAGGTGACCGTTAGATTTTTCGCTACGACATTGGCGAAGGACCATTTGCCAACTTCGGCGGCGATGGTCTTTTTGAATTCAGTGTCGTTCAAGCGCGCGCCAAGTTATTTCACCTGGCTGACTTCGCCGGTTGGAGAAACATTGAACTGCATGACAAGGCTACCGACCAACGCCGGATTTTTCGCGCTTTCCTGACGGTAAAGTTCGCGGATTTTTTGCAGATGGCTTTCGATGAGCACGGCGACTTTGCCGGTGCTAACGGCCGCGTCTTTTGAATTCTTAATCGTGAAGCCTAAATCTTGCGCCAGGTAAACCATGTTGCCCAACGCCATGTTCATGGCTTTGACCGGTTTGGCGGAAAATGTTTGCGCGTTGCTGGACACGCTGGCGTTGGCTTCCTTCTTCGGTGTTTCGCTGCCGACGCCGAATTGGAAGTAGACAACGGTTAGTATGACCAAGACGCTGGCGATGCCGCCGACGCCTTTGAGTGTCAGTCCGCCCAAGTTGTTGAATTTGTCCATGCGACTGTCCCCCCAATTCAATTGAATCTCGATCCCCGCTATGGATTCAAAGCAACTCTCGTACCGCCGAGCCGGCGGGGAACGGGCGCCAATGTAAATCTGTTGCCAATCCCGGCCGTCGAGCGAATCGCCGGTGGATCAGCGACCGATCTAAGGAGCAGAACCAGGTCGTGGGTAACTCAGAATGGCTCTCAATGTTCTTCTGGCATGTTGGCCTAACGCGCATCGGTCGCGGTAGTTCGCACAGTTTTCGCCACCGGCCCGCCTTCTTTGAACTAATTTTATCCGCCGCCGCAAGCGTGGTAGAATCCGAAAAATGATACATTAGTCCATTACGTGAGCGGCGAAGGAGATCCTTTGGTGAAATATTTTGGCTTGCATTCCTTGACCACGGCGGGTTTGAGCCTGCTGCTATTTTTCGTTGTTGCTCAGACTCGCGCGGATGAATTACCAACCACAGCCGCGGCGATCCTCGATGGCGAGACGATCTCCCATGATGCGCTGAACAAACTCATCGGCGCGCGCATCGCGGCGCTCAACGATCAGATCTTTCAGTTACAACGGCAAACCGTCGAGCAATTGATCCATGAACGTTTGTTCGCCAGGGAGGCGGTGCGCCGCGGACTTTCCGCCGAAGGGTTGATCGCGGCCGAGATCACCGCCAAGACCGCGGCGGTGACCGACGCGGAGGTCGAAGCCTTTTTCAAAGCCAACGAAAGCCGTTTGCCGACCCAGGAGCCCGACCTGCGCGAGCGCATTCGCGCTCATCTGACGACTCAGAATGCCAACGCCAGGCGCGAAGCTTTTTTCGGCGAGCTGCGCGCCACGGCCAATATTCAAGTGCTGCTCAAGCGGCCGGCGATCTTTCGTCTCGCCATCGATACCGCCGGCGCGCCGTTCAAGGGACCGGCGACGGCACCGGTGACGGTGGTCAAGTTCGAAGACTTTCACTGTCCGTTTTGCAAAGACGCCCAGCGCACCATCGCGCAGCTGCTCGAGCGCTATCCCGACCGAGTAAAACTAGTTCACAAAGATTATCCCATCGATGAACTTCATCCCGGCGCGCGGGCCGGCCATTTAGCGGCGCGCTGCGCCACCGAGCAAGGAAAATTCTGGCGCTATCATGATGAGCTCTACGCCAACGCGCCCAAAGGTGCGCCGGAGGATCTGCGCGGTTACGCTAAGACCGTAAACTTGGATATGGCGGGCTTCGATCAGTGTCTATCGGCGGGCCGCTATGCGGCGCCGGTGCAAAAAGACATTGACGAAGCCAAGCAGGCGGGCGTTTCCGGCACGCCGGCATTTTTTATCAACGGCCGCTTATTAGTAGGCGCCCAGCCGGTGGAAAATTTCGTCGCGTTGATCGAAGAAGAGTTGTCGCTCACGCGCTAGTGTTGCACTTCAAATGTGAATCCACCTGCCGGCCTGCGCCGGCATGATGGATGGGGAGTCGATCCCTATTCGAAGTTATTTTAATCGCAGGTTGTGCCGTCGCATCGGTGTCGCTTGATACCGGAGCCGATCGCTTTTACTATACGCTGCGTTCCGACAATCCAGTTTGTGGAGAGGAAGTCTTATGAAGAGATTCGTTCTCGTGATGGCGCTGCTCGTCGGTTCGACCCACCCATCGGCAGCGCAGACGCCTTACTATCAGAGCAAGAACTTGACCTTTGTCATCGGTTCCGGCGCCAGCACGGCTTATGACATATATGCGCGGCTCTTGGCCAATTACATCGGTAAGTATCTGCCGGGTAATCCCAACATCATCTCGCAAAACATGCCGGCGGCGGGCGGTATCGTCGCGGCCAACTATATTTACGGTGTTGCCAAGCCCGACGGCTTGACCATCGCGTCGATCAATCCGGCGCACTATTTCAATCAGATCCAGGGCGCGAAGGAGATCAAGTTCGACTGGACCAAATTTACCTGGATCGCGAGTTCGGACAAGTCGGAGCATATGCTCTACATGCGCGCCGATGCTCCGTTCAAAACCATCCAAGATATTCGTAACGCCAAAGAACCACCCAAATGCGGCGCCACCGGCACCGGCACCAGCGGTCATTATATTCCGCGGATGCTGGAAGAAACCTTGGGAACCAAATTCAACATCGTCACCGGTTACGCCGGTGGCAACGAAATCGACTTGGCCACCGAGCGCAACGAAGTGGTATGCCGTTCGTTTACCACCGCGGCCTATTTCGCCCGGGAGCCGTATCACACTTGGCGCAAGAAAAATTTCGTCCGCATTCTCATGCAGACCGGTCGGACCAAGGATCCCAGGTTGCCGGACACACCGCTCTACGGCGACCTGATGAATGAAGCGAAGACCTCGGATCTTGGCCGGCGGGTGGCCACCGTGATGCTCGGCTCGGGTGAATTGGGCCGGCCCATCGTGGCCCACCCGGCGACCCCTCCCGAGGTCACGAAAATGCTGCGCGATGCGTTCATGAAAAGCATGGCCGATCCGCAACTGCTCGCCGATGCTACCAAGCTCAACCTGGAAATCACCGCGGTGAGCGGCGAGGAGCTGACCAAGACCGCCAGGGATGTTATCAATCAGCCCGCCGACGTGCTCGACCGAATTCGTAAGATTCTCGCGCAATAAATTGAATTCACGCGCTCGACGGCGGCGCATTTGCATTGCCGGTGGGCAGCGCGTAGCTTCATCGCATCGTGAATTTTTTCCGCTTCGGAGGTGGTGTGAGGTCGACGCGAATCCTAGCGTACGGCGTGTTCGCCATGGCGCTGCCGATGTTTTCCGCGCAAGTGTTCGCGCAAGCGGCCAACGTTGAAGTGACCGTGCAGAACGTCGCCGCGGTGTCCTTCGATTACGCGTTGACCGATGACGCCGGCAATGTCGTCGATAGCAGCAAGGGCAAGGCGCCGCTGACCTACACTCATGGCAACCGGCAGATCGTTCCGGGTTTGGAAGCCGCGCTAACCGGCATGAAAGTCGGCGAGGAGAAAAAGGTCACGGTCAAACCTGAAAATGGTTATGGGCCGGTCAATCCTCAAGGGTTTCAAGAAGTGGCTAAAGACAAGCTGCCGCCCAACGCCCTCAAGGTTGGTACGATATTGACTGCCCAAGGGCCCCAGGGGCAAGCGATGCCGGTGCGTGTGCATGAGATCAAAGAGAATACGGTGATCATGGACTTCAATCATCCACTGGCGGGAAAAACTCTCAACTTCGAGATCAAGATCACCGACATCAAACCGGCGCTGAAATAATTCCGCGAACAAACCGCTTCGACAGCATCGGCGCCAATCCATCGGCCCACACTGTTGGTTGCTTGACCCGATTGCGACCTGTCTAATAAGTTGCGGCTGAGCGCTCTTAACCGTTTATTTTCTTGAGGTACCTTTGGCTCTGTTGCTCCGCCGTTCGGAAGTTTCTCATTTGCTCGATCTGCGCCAAGCGATGGCCGCGTTGGAGCGGACGTTTCGCGAACAAGCCAACGGCCAGGTGAAGCAAGTGGCGCCGCTGCGTTTCATGAACCGCGGTATGCGCATGGTCGTCGGCGGCCTCGAAGCGCAGAATAAAAACGGTCTGCGCGTCAGCGTCACCGGTGGTGAAGCGTTGGCACTGTTGTTTGAAATCGGCAGCGGCAAGTTGCTGTCGTTGATCGGCTATCCGTTCAGCGAATTGCGCATCAGCGCGACGGTGGGCTTGGCGATCGAGCGCTTTACTAATTCCACTGCCAAAACCGTGGCGCTGATCGGCAGCGGCCGGTTGGCGCTGCCGATGCTCGAACCGGCCTGCGCGCTGCGCTCGATCGAACGCGTCTTGGTTTATAGCCGCAGCGCGGAGAATCGCGAACGATTCGCCAGCGAGGCCGCTGCGACATTTAATACTTCCGTGGTTGCGGTAGCGTCGGCGCAAGAGGCGATCGAACAGGCGGACTTCGTTTTGGTCAGCACGAATTCGCCAACGGCGGCACTGCGCGGCGAGTGGCTACGGCCGGGGCTGGCGGTGTTCGGCATCGGCCGGCCCAACGAATTCGACGATGAGGTCTATCGCAAAGCGAGCTTGATCAGCGTCACCAGCAAGGCTCACGAACTAAATTATTACGACACCAAACTCGATCAGCCGCTGATTCGGCTGTCAAATGCCGGCACGCTTGCATGGGATTCCGTCGCCGAGTTTGGCGACATTGTGGTGGGAAAGATCGCCGTGCCGGATTTGGCGCGGAGTCTAATTATTTTTCGCGACTCCCAAGGCGGCTTCGGCGATTTGGCGTTGGCAGCTTGGGTTTATGAGGAGGCGCGCCGCAGAGGGTTGGGACAGGAGGTCAGCACGGAATGAAGAATCTGACGGATCGGACTGATCAGACCGATCGGACGCATAACTTTCTGTCGCTCGCTTTGGCGAGCGTGCTCTTCGCTCAGAGCGCACTGGCGGCGCAGGCGCGGTGGGAGGATGTGGTTCACGCGGCGGAGAAGGAAGGCGAGGTGACCGTCTACGCAACCAATTCTGTCGGCGAGCTGCAAGTGATTTGGGATGCCTTCAAGAAAAAATTTTCCAAGATCAAGTTGAACGCCGTGGCGATTAGCACCACCAGTGAGATCGTCACTAAGATCATGGCCGAGCGGCGGGCGAGCCAATATTTTTCCGATGTCGTGCTCGGCGCGCCGGGGGCGACTTATAATAGTTTGCATCGTGGCAAGACCCTCGATCCGTTAGCGCCGGCGTTGATGCTGCCCGAGGTCACCGACCTGTCGAAATGGTGGAAGGGCAAGCACCGCTACGTCGATGCCGAAGGGCAATATGTGTTCGTCTATCAGAGTACCAAGTATGGGCCGCCGATTTATTACAACACCAAGCTGGTCAATATCGATACGATCAAATCGGTTTGGGATCTGCTCGATCCGAAGTGGAAAGGCAAGATGATCGGCCTGTGGCCGCGCGCCAATTATGTCTCGACGGCGCTCTTGTTCATGTATCATCATCCGCAGATTGGGCCGAAATTTCTCGAACGCTTTTACGGTGAGATGGACGTGACTTACTTCAGTGATTTTCGTCAGGGCACCGACTGGCTGGCCGCGGGCAAAGCGCCGATTTGTTTTTTGTGCCGTCTGCGCCGCGCCCAAGAGCAAGGGCTGCCGGTGGAGGAAGCCAGCGTCTATCATTTCAAAGAAACGCCCGGTATCGGCGCCAACAACGGCGCCATCGGTTTGATGAACAACGCGCCCCACGGCAACGCGGCCAAGGTGTTTATCAATTGGTATTTGTCGCGCGAAGGGCAGATCGCCTTTCGCCAGGCGAATAACACGATCGAAGACGAAATCACCACCTCGATGCGCGAAGACCTGCCGCTGGAATATGTCCCCGAAGCGGCGCGGCGCAAGAAAGACGTCAATTATTTCGAAATTATCCGCGCCGACTGGATGGAGTGGAAACCGGTGGGCGAATTGATCAACGCAGCGCGGCAGAAGTCGGGAAAGTGACGGTAGTCGTCTTCGGCTACCGTCATCCTGAGCAACGCGAAGGATCACTCGATTTTCGATTGCGGGAGGATGGCGGTTGAAAGTGTTGAGTTCTTCACAGTGCCGATCCAATTTCCGTTCCGGCAATCCAAAATCTAAAATCTAAAATTCACAAGAGGGTTTCGACATGGCATCGACTGACAAACCGACCATCGAACGCATCGACCACGGTGTGCTGCCGAGCAACGATCTTGGCCGGGCGCATCGGTTTTACTCGACCTTCATGGGTGGCGAGCTCGATCATCTGACCAACTTGAATCTGCGCGGGCTCAA
This sequence comes from Deltaproteobacteria bacterium, assembly GCA_009692615.1. NCBI lineage: Bacteria > Pseudomonadati > Myxococcota > Myxococcia > Deltaproteobacteria bacterium. Next base: position 13,431 of record SHYW01000119.1, read on the forward strand.
TCGCGAGGTGCCGCAGATTCTTTTTTACACCTTGGCGAATCACAAAGGTTGGGGCTTGGCGCTGCAAGATTTTCCCATCGCCGCTAATCCGCAACGGATGCTCGAAGGCGTGGTTTATGGTTTCGAAGTAGCGGCGGACGATTTGGGCGCCGTCATCGCTGCCGCGGAAGAGCGCAAGCTCAATTGCCATGGGCCGGTGAAATATCCCGAGCCGTCGCCGATCAAAGAATCTTTTTTCGTGCTCGATCCCGACGGCAATACTTTCGAACTCTCTCTGCGCCGCGATCCGGTAAATACTGCGCCCCAGGGAAAGCTGGTGCCGCTGCGGCGCATCAGTCATGTGCGCGTGGAAGTGACTGACTTGGATCAGGGCGCGGCTTGGTATCGCGATACTTTTGGCTTGATCGAGGCCGATGAGGTGCCGGGCTTCGAGCAGATGACGCTGACGGTGCCGAACAGCGGCCAATTGGTGATCCTGCACCGCGTCAATCAAGTGGCCGAGCGCAGCACTCGGGCGGTGAAGGGGCCGCACATCGATTTTCGCATCGCGCCGGAGCTTTATCCGCCGATCTTGGAAAAGTTCAACCGCAAAGAATATTACTGGGGCCCCGATCCGACGAAAATCCCCTGGCATGAGCAAGGCGGCCACACGGTGTACGGCTACGATCCGTTTGGCAACCGGATTCAGATCGGGCATAGATTTGAAGGGCGGCGCTAGGACAATTGCAGATTCCAAATTCCAAATTCCAGATTCCAGATTTAAATCTGAGCCCATTTGGAATATGGAATCTGTAATTTGGAATTTGAAATTCCGAACGAAGTGAGGACAAAATGATTCCACAACTTTCTATTCAAGAGCGTGACCGGCGTTACACCAACGTGCGCGCGGAGATGGCCAAGCGCGGCATCGATGTGTTGCTCTTGCCGGCCAATACCGGGCGCTGGGAGCAGTTGCAGGGCGACTCACGTTATCTGACCAACATTGGCGGTTTCGCCACCGAGATGTTCACAGTGTTTCCAGCGCAGGGAGATGTCACGTCGTTTGTCTTCAACCGCGCCAGTTGGTGGCAGAAGGCGCAGAACTGGGTCGCCGACGTGCGCGATGGGCGCAACCGCTGGAGTCAGAACGCCATCGAGCGCATCAAGGAATTAAAACTCGAGAAAGGCACCATTGGCATTTCCGGTCTCGCCGGTTTGGTGCGCGCGCCGGAGGGGATCATTCCCTATACTTCGGTGAAGAACATTCAAGAAGCGTTTCCCCAAGCCAAGATCGTCAACGCTACCGAGATGATGCAGGAGAGTCGTGCGATTAAGAGCGCCGAGGAAGTTTCGATGTTGGAACACTCCGCGGCGATCATCGAGAAAGCCATCGATGCGATGAAGCAAACCGCCAAGCCGGGGGTGAGCGAAAAAGAAGTCTACGCGACCATGCTGCATGCCATGCTGTCCAACGGCGGCGAGTTGCCGACATTATTTTTTTTGAGTGCCGGCCCCAATCTGTACAATAGCTCTTTTGTCCCCACCGACTACGTGATTCAGAACGGCGACAATCTGGTCGGCGAGATCGAAGCCAAATACGGTGGCTACGCGGCGCAAGCGGTGAGCCCTGCGGTGGTCGGTAAACCCAATCCGGCTTATCAAGCCATGGTCGAGATTTCGCGCCGCTGTTTCGACGCGATTCTTGCCGCCATGAAACCCGGTGTGACCTTCGGCACGTTGTTCGACATTTACACTAAGACCGTCGAAGGCGCGGGCGCTTACTCTTGGAATCATCCGATGATGCATGCGCGCGGCCTCGGCGACGATGGGCCGGCGCTTATGGGCGACAAGGATATAGAGCGCTTCGCCAAGATCGAACTGAGAGCCGGCATGACTTTCATTCTCAAACCTCAAGTGCGGCCGACCGAGGGCAAAGGCCGCGCCAGCGTTGGCGATACCGTGACGGTGACCGAAAACGGCGCGCGGCGCTTGGGCAAGCGCGATATGAAATTGGTCGTGATCGACTGTTGAAGAAATGAAATGGCCGCAAAGAACGCAAAGTACTCAAAGTTCGGAAAGGGACTATTCACCACGAAGGACACGAAGAGCACGAAGTTCGGAAATTAATATCCGAACCCTTCGTGTTCTTCGTGCCTTCGTGGTGAAAATAAGTTTTCGTTAACCCTCGGAAAACAAAACATGGCTGAACTCTATCCCTATCCACGATTCTCCATCGCTGAGCGCGATCGGCGCTGGGCGGCGGTGCGCGCGTTGATGCGCGGGAAAAATCTCGACGTCATCGTCACGCCGCAGAACAGCGGCCATTCGGCGGACTATCAGGCCAACACGCGCTATCTCACGCACTGCGGCAGCGGCGAACCTGATCTTGCTGCGGTGTTGCTGCTCGAAGGCGAGGTCACGGCGATCGCGACTTCGGCCGGGCCGCGTTGGCCGACGGTGCAGGATTGGGTTACCGACGTGCGCGAAGCGCGGCGCAATTACGGCAAGGTGATTGTCGAGCGCTTGAAAGAATTAGGCGTCGAGCGCGGCCGCATCGGCATCACCGGTCTTGGCGAAGTCGAAGGCACGCGTACGCCGGAAGGGACGATATTTTATGGCACCTGGAAACAGATTCGCGAAAGTTTTCCTAACGCCGAGTTGGTCGACGCCACGGCGGTTCTCGACGAAGTGCGCTATGTGAAGAGCGACGAAGAGATCGGTGTGCTCGCCAAATCCAACGAGATCAACGAGCTCGCCGTCGAAGCGGAGATCGCCGCGGCCAAAGTTGGCGTCAAAGATTGGGAAGTGTGGGCGGCGATGCATTACGCGATGACGCGCAACGGTTCCGAATTACCGGTGCACTGTTTTTGGGTCTCGGGGAAAAATCCTAAGCGCACACTGACCCGGCCGAGTATGCGGCTGTTGGAATGCGGCGACGCGATCATCAATGAGATCGAAGCGTCGTGGATCGGCTATCGCGCCCAGGTTGTCCAGCCGGTGTTCCTCGAAGTGATCGATCCAGTGCAGGCGGAGCTGATTAAAATCCAGCGGGAAGTTTTCAATCGCGTGGTGGAAAATTTAAAGCCCGGCGTCACCGTCGGCGAACTCGCCGAGCTGACTAAGAGCACGGTGCAAAACGTCGCGCCGAAAAGCGGCCCGGCGGCGGGCGCCCGCGGCGAGCTTAACATGCATGGCCGTGGTCAGATGTCGTGGCAACGTCAATATGTCATGTTAACAGCAACGCGATTATGTCAGGGTAGTGCGTTGGGTTGAGGTCGTAAGTTAGAAACCTGGCCATAGCGGAACCCCACCTTGTTGGAGTTGGTTCGATATAGGCCAAGTGTGTGCGTC
>SHYW01000120.1 GCA_009692615.1 Deltaproteobacteria bacterium
AAACGACCAAGGAGTTGGCAGGACGGCTTCATCGGGATGCGTCGATGATCAGCCGGCTGTACGGTTAGTATCAGGGGCATCGAGATAAACAGACGGAGGAGAAGCTCGCCGGCGTGTTGGCTAAATAGTCAATACTCAGGCCTGACCCCGGCTACGACGGACCACTCGACAGCGGGCTACAGGGTTCGGCGAATAATTCGGGTATGATCGAACCGGGAGCATATTCAGATACGACTTCAGCGATTCGCGGATCAATGAAATGATTGGAGAATTTGAAATTTGAAATCACGCGTAGGTGTTACTCTTGTAATCGTTTTGCTGTATTGCCTGGTTGGGGAGGACGTTACCCTGTCCACAGATCTGTACATTTCATATGTCCGTCGCTGGATGATTACTGAAGAACCAGCACGTACGGTTAAGCCACCGTTAACGTTGTTGTGGGAAAAGAGTCCGATTTGGTTTGAGAGTTGGAATGCCGGTGGGCTCTTTGAGTCCCCAAGCCGCCGCATCGTGGAGACAAAGGACGGGTTTGTCACCGTAATAAGGAAAACTGTTAATTTGTTGAGTAAAGAAGATGGTCGAACTCTTTGGACGATGGACTTACAGGGCGGTGATATTGTCGACTGGAAAGTCGTGGGGACCTTCATGCTTTACTCATCCGTAAATTATCGAACCAAGGAGCGGACCAGAGCAGCGTTGGATCTAATTGAACGCAAGGATAAATGGGTGCAAAAGGATACGGTGCCTGCTCTCTATCAGCCAGATATGTTAATTCCGACCGGCGATGGCCTCGCGGTTTTTGTTTCAAACGGCGATAGCAAAGATGTTAACGACGCAATAGTGGCCATCGATATCAACAGCGGACAAATCAAGTGGAAAGTTTCAACCGATATAGAGCAGCGAACATTAGTTCCCTTTACGTGGTTTACTCACGGAAGCCGCCTTCACGTTTTGGTTACGCAAAAAGCGGGAGGCCTTTATCTGAAAACATGGAACACTATTGACGGGAAGCATGTCGCGACAAACCATATTTTTGGAACGGATCAATTAGGGAACGTTGTTCATCCAAGTGTAATAACGTCCGATGGTATTTTATTTATTGGCTACAATAAACGTCCTCGCCCTGCACGGTTGTCTTTGATTGCCTACGACACTGAGTCAAACAAGCTTCTGTGGAATACGGATGTTACCCCGGAAAACCGAGATGATTCTATGAGTGTTAAGCATGTTATGCACGCTGGTAACACAAAGATGATGGTCGCTACCATGTGGCCGAATCGAGTCGTTGTGTTTGATTCCGAGAAAGGGTCAATCCTTAAGGACATTCGCCTTTCCGGTTACGTCGGCTGGACTGACTACAATTCTGGCCTATACAGCTATCCGTACTTGATCACTGGGGCCAGGCGGCAATTGGCGAGCGGTATGGCCTTTGATCTTATTGCCTTGAATTTAGAGACCGGAAAGGTTGATTGGACCTACGAGATCGAAACTCAAAACAACAAATTTACATTCCCGACGGCGGACACTCTAAATTTTATCGTTAATAGCGACCGAGTTTATGTCGGTCGTGCCGATGCAAAAATCATGAGCTTTCGCCACGCTGGTGGCAGCAAATAGATTGTGTTTGGTCGACAGAATAGGGGACGGGAGTCTTTTCACGGAAATAAAAGTCTTGGAGATTGGGGTCGAGCCTGAGTATTGACTCGATCAGTGATTGGGGTCTGGCCTGAGTATTGACGTATTTTACTTCAGTAACGGGTTTTACGGATTTACGGACTGGAAAGTTTAGGAACTCGGATGCGATTTTTTTACTCGACAACGAAACTGTTTAAAAAAGTTCCACACGACCAGGAGGTAGCAATCATGTTCGCTAGCCACAACACCAAAGCCCGCAGCGCGTTCATCGCCGCAACCGTCGCCGCGCTGCTCATCGCACGCTCCCCCAATCTCGACGCGCAGTCCCCACTCACCGTCCAACCGTCAAGTGTTTCACTGAAATAGGCGCTGGATGCAAAAGCTCGCCGGGATGACGAATTTCCTCTTAGCGTAAAGGCAACAACTGTACCGGCCAAGGCTTCGGCGAGGCAACCATCCCCACCCTCGACATTTATTAAACTTCCACTTAACTACAGACCACCTTTTCGTATATACTTACATCCGTCCGTCGAGCGAGCCGTTAGTTAAGGAGTCCCCATGCGCCGAAGCCTGGCAATGTTTTGCACCGTTTTGCTGTCTTTCATGCTCTGTTCTTGGGTCGAGGCTCAGGACCAAATCCGCGACCTGGTGGTCAAGATTCACGCCACCACCCATTCTCCCGATCTGCTCAAACCGTGGACCAAAAATAGCCCCCAGCAAATCAAGGGCTCCGGCGTGGTCATCGACGGCAAACGCATTTTGACCAACGCCCACGTGGTCAAATACGCCAGCCAGATTTACGTCCAGCCCAATCAGTCGGCCACCTACATCCCGGCGCGGGTCGAGGCGATGACGCCGGGCATGGACTTGGCGATCCTCAAACTGGACGACGAATCTTTTTTCACTAACCGTGGCTCGCTGTCCTTTGCCCAAGAACTGCCGCGGGTGAAGGACAACATCAACGTCTACGGCTATCCCACCGGCGGCACCGAGTTATCGGTCACTCAGGGCATCGTCTCGCGTATCGAGTACACCGATTATTATTATCAAGCGGCAGGTCTGCGCATTCAGGTCGACGCCGCGCTCAACTTCGGCAACAGCGGCGGGCCGGCGGTGTCGGACGGCAAACTGGTCGGCCTGGTCTTCAGTCTGATCCAGAACGCGCAAAACATCGGCTATCTAATCCCCGTCGAAGAGATTCAGCTATTCTTGAAAGACGTCGCCGACGGCCGATGCGACGGCAAGCCGCAGACCTTCGACATGATCCAGACCGTCGAGAACGAAGCCCTACGCCAACGTCTCGGCCTGCCTAAGGGCGTCAACGGCGTGATGATCGCCCAGCCTTATCGCAACGACCCGGACTACCCACTGAAGGAATGGGATGTGCTAACGCGCATCGGCAACACGCCCATCGATAGCGACGGCAAGGTGGCGATCCGCTACGACCTGCGCCTCTCGGCATCTTATCTCGTGCAGAAATACGCCCAGAACGGCCTGCTGCCGATCACGGTTTTTCGTAACGGTAAATTGATTGATATCAACTTGCCGGTGCGCAGTAATCGCGAGCTGGTGATTCCTTATCTACTCGATGCTCAACCGCGCTTTTTTATCTTCGGCCCGTTTGTCTTTTCGGCGACCACCCAGGACTACCTGGAACGGCTCGGCAAACAACGCACCGCCGCCTTCGGCCAGCAGCCAAGCCCATTGGTCACGCGCCGCTATGACAAACCGGCTTTCGAGAACGAAGAACTCATCGTCGTCGCGTCGCCGTTGTTTCCGCACCGCATCACCCGCGGCTATGACGATCCCAACCGCGCCGTGCTCGGCGAGGTCAACGGCATCAAAGTCAAAAACCTGCGCCACTTGGTCGAACTGCTGCGCGACAACCGCGACGAACAGATCAGCTTCAAGTTCGCCGCCTCAGGCGTCTTGAACCACGAGACCATGGTCTTCAACCGCAAAGATCTGATGGAAGCCACCGGCAAAATCCTCGAAGAGAACGGCATCCGCTATCCAGCCTCGCCGGAACTGCGCCCGGTCTGGGAAGCTACGGCGCCGATGGAAAAACAATCGGCACAAAGCACCTGCTGCGAACCGGTGCGAGCGGTGCGATAGCGGGCTGCTGAGAAAAGCGGAACATGCTTCGACAAGCTCAGCATGAACGGATTTTATCAATGATTTGAACTCGGATCCGTTCGTCCTGAGCTCGTCGAAGGACTCCGAGAGGATTTGCAGCACCCTGTGAGGAAATAAAATGCGAAAACGAATCTTCACCTGGCTTGGCCGGGAATTTATCGAACTCTGCGGCGAGGCCAAGCCCTCCGCGAACGCAACAGTCGAAGCGCAAGAATTGTTCGCGCGCTATGACGCCGAGCTGAAAAGCCACGGCTTGTCGCTGGACCACACCGTGCGCAGCCGTTTGTGGGGACGTGATCGCGCCAGCCGCGATCTCGGCAGCACCGAGCGAGTGAAAGCCCTCTCCGGCAAAGCGCGCTCGGCCAGCTCCAGCTATATCGCGCCCGGCCATTTCGATTCCACGGCCAACGTTGCCGTCGATTTAATAGCGATGCGGCCGACGCAAGCGAACATGACCAAACGCATCGTCGAATACGAACCGGCGATCGTGCCGATCCGCTTTCTAGTTTACGATTCGGTGGTCGTGCTTTCCGGTGTCACCACCGTGCTGCCGACGCTGGCGGCACAGTTCGACAACATCATTCCACGCATCACCGGCTCTCTCGCCGACGGCGGCAGCTCGTGGGAGAAAGTCGCGCGGGTGTCGTTCTATTTCCATCGCAGCCAAAGTTTAGAAAATTTAAAAGTGTTGTTCGCCGGCCATGTCGGCGCCAAGATTCCGCAAATGGAATATTGCGTCGTCGACGGCTATTCTTCCGAAGGCAAGTTCTGCGAGGTCGAAGTAACGGCAACTGTGTAAATAATTATGACCAATGCGAATTTTAAAGTGGCGATCCTCGACGACTTCGAGAAGATCGCCGAAACCGTGCCGGCCTTCGCGCAGCTCAAGGCGCGCGCCGAGATCACGGTCCTGCGCGAGCGGCTCGACTCTAGCGAAAAGATCGTTTCACGGCTGAGTGACTTCGACGCGCTTTTGCTCATGCGCGAGCGGACATTTTTAAGCGACAAAGAATATCGCCAGCTACCGAAGTTGAAATTTATCGCCCAGACTGGCCGCACCAGCAAGCACTTGGATCTCGCCAACGCGACCGAGCGCAACATCGCAATCGCCGGCACGCCGAGCGATAACGGCACGACGACCAAGGAGCTGACCGTCGCCTTGATTCTCGCCCTGGCGCGAAAGATTCCCCAGGTCAATCAGCGCATGCGCGAAGAGCTTTGGCCGGCGCTCACCGGCGCCATGCTCGAAGGCAAAACCATCGGTGTCCTCGGCCTCGGCCGCATCGGCAACGAAGTCGCGCGCATCATGAAAGCGTTCAACACCCGGGTCCTCGGCTGGTCGCGCAGCCTGACGCCGGAAAAGGCCGCTTTAGTCGGCGCCGAGTCGGTGTCCATGGAAACGCTGCTCAAGGAATCGGACTTCATCACCGTGCATGTTCAATTCAACCAGCAAACCGTCGGCTTGATCGGCGCCAAGGAAATCGCTCTGATGAAACGCGGCGCTTATCTAATCAACACCGGCCGCGGCCCGATTATCGATGAGAAAGCGATGCTCGATGCCCTCACCAGCGGCCAATTGGGCGGCGTCGGTCTCGACGTCTACGACAAAGAGCCCTTGCCGATGGATCATCCGCTGCGCCGCTTCGACAACGCGATTCTGATGTCCCATCGTGGCTACGCCACGTTGGAGATTCTTAGCGAACGCTACCAGCAAGCGCTGACCAATATTCTCGATTATCTCGACGGCAAAACTCTGCCGCTGATCAACCCCGATGTAAAAATCCGCAACGCCGCGGAAAATTAATCGCTTCACGCACGCCAGTGACTATGATTGAAAATCAAACCGAAGCGCAATCGAGCGCAACCCAAGAGCCGACATTGACTATCGCCAATTACGGCAAATCGCTAAGAGTCATCGGCCAAGAACTCACCGGCCTGTTTCCCCGTGTCTTGGAAATCACCGCCGACGGCGCCGGCTTCGCGGTGACGGGCGAATGTCACCCCAACCCCTTTGAAGCGGTGAAAGAGAATTTTTTCATGCGCGCTTGGAAAACTGTTTTCCCCAGCGCCGCGCCAACCGACGCGGCACCGCTCACGCCCTTCGCGCGCGGTTTTTCGGGCGACGAGGTCGACCGGCTCGATCAAATCAACAGCACCCGGCGCAGCGAGGTTTCTCGCCGCGCCGACACCTACAGCCTAGCCGAACGTTTGCGCACCATGGGCGCCATCGTCGACCGCAACCAAGGCCGTCTCAAAGTATTGCGCAAGGAAGCCGACCGCTTGTTCGTCGAATATTGGGACGCCCAAGGCGAAATCAAAAATGCCAAACTGACCACCGTGATCATGTACCGCAATCAACAACGCATCGACGCCCTGCGCCAAAACAATCCCACCGAGCTTTGGGAAGGCTACGACTTCTGAGAGCGGTGCGCTAACGACACATCCTTCGGCTATAGACGCAACTGTCATTCTGAGGCGAAGCCAAGAATCTCTCGTGTGAGTTGCCAACAAGACGAGATCCCTCGCTACGTTCGGGATGACAAGAATATAATAACAACATATCGAATCCTTCATTCGTCATACCGGCGCAGGCCGGTATCCAGGAGCCGATGGGAGGGCGGGACGCGACCCGTCCCTACTGGCAAACGCCTCAAGGCAAACTCCCGCGTATGCGATCGACATAGATATAAAATGGCTCAGCCACACACTACAAACATTCTTTCCCCCGACGATCTCGCCGCCACTTCGACGCGCACGGTCAATCATTACGATCAGCGCGCCGAGATTTTCTGGCGCGACACGCGCGATCACGATGTCAGTCAAAATATCGATGCTTTGCTGCAAAGCTTGAACGGCGCGCCGCCTTTTCGCGTCCTCGATTTCGGCTGCGGTCCGGGGCGGGATTTAAAAGTTTTCACCGACCTCGACCATGAAGCGATCGGTGTCGAAGGCTCGGCGCGCTTCGCCGATATGGCGCGCCAATACAGCGGCTGCGCTGTCTGGCAACAAGACTTTCTCAACCTCGACCTGCCCGCGGAACACTTCGACGGCATTTTCGCCAACGCCTCGTTGTTTCATATCGCGAGTCAAGAATTGCCGCGCGTGCTGCGCCAGCTTCACGCCACGCTGAAACCCAACGGCATGCTGTTCAGCTCCAACCCACGCGGCGACAATCAAGAGGGTTGGAGCGGCGAGCGCTACGGTTGCTACTACGATTGGCCGCGCTGGCAAGTATTATTGACGGCCACTGGATTCGCCGAGGTGAGACACTACTACCGCCCACCAGGCCTGCCCCAAGAACAGCAACCCTGGCTGGCATCGCTCTGGCGCAAGCCCATCCGCTAGCCGCGCCTTTTGACTCCCTAGCCGCTTTTCACTTCCTTTGCTAGAATGGCCGCGTGGACGCTTCACAAGATCAATCCAAACCATCTGCCGCGCCGGTCGCGAACACCAGCCTCGACTTGGCGGCGCTGAGCGACGACCAGCTGTTGCAGACGCGGATTTGCGATTTGCAGCTCAAGATCGCCGGCACCGAGCTGGAGTCGCGCATCGAGAAATTTTACGCCGAACTTTCCGCAAAGGGAATTTCCTTCAAACCGATTTGCTATCTTGGCGACGAGTGGTTTTGTCCCGAGGGCTCGACGGCCATCGCCATTCCCTTCTACTTGGCCCATGCGCGCTTAAAAAAACTCGAGGCCAAGATGATGATGGAAGTCGAGGGCGACAGCGAGCCCTGGTGCTTGCGCCTGCTGCGCCATGAGATGGGCCATGTGCTCAACCACGCCTATCTGCTCGGCAACGACAAACGCTGGCAAAAACTTTTCGGTTCGGCGTCGTTGGAATATTCCGAAAGCTTTCGCGCCCGTCCCTACAGTAAACGCTTCGTGCGCCATCTCGACGGTTACTACGCGCAGAGCCATCCCGAAGAAGACTTCGCCGAAACCATCGCCATCTGGCTCACCCCCGACCTCGACTGGCACCATCAATACAAGGGTTGGAAGGCGCTGGAAAAGTTGGAATACGTCGACGGCCTGATGCAGCGCCTCGCCGGCAAACCGCCGCGGGTTTTTTCCAAAGCGAAAATCAGCGATGCGTCGCGGCTCCGTTCACGTCTCGAAGCGCACTATAAACGGCGCCGGCGCACCTACGCCGAAGATTTTCCCGATTTTTTCGACACCGATCTCAAACGGCTGTTCGTCGAATCCGCCAACTCGCCCCAGAGCGAACGCGCCGCGGCATTTTTACGGCGCTCGAACAAATTGATTCTCAACGCCGTCTCGGCCTCCACCGGCGAACCTAAATTCACCATCAGCCGGCTGCTGCGCGCGCTCACCGAGCGCTGCGCCGAGCTCGATCTGCGCCTGCGCGCGGAATCCGCCGCCGTGGAGGTCGCTGCCTATCTGGCGACGTTAGCATCGCACTATCGTCTAACCGGCAAGTTCAAGGATTCCTAATGCGCCCGGCGAACAAACGGCTCAAGGTACTCGTCCTGTTCGGCAGCGCCGGCACGCCGCCGGCGGATCAAGATTTCACCAAGGAATTGAAAACCGAAGACTTCGCGGCCGAAGCCCATGTCATCGACGCACTCAAACAACTCGGCCACGAAACACGCACGCTGGGCATCTGGGACGAAGCGTCGCTAATCATCGACGAGATCAAAGCCAATCCGCCCGATGTGGTGTTCAACCTCACCGAACATTTCAACGAAATCTCCGCCTACGACCGCAACGTCGCCAGCCTTTTGGAAATGATCGGCGTGCCCTACACCGGTTCGAGCCCGACCGGTCTGACGTTGTGCAAGAACAAAGGCATGGCCAAGGAACTGCTCGCCTATCACAAGATTCGCGTGCCCAACTTCGCGATCTACACCCCCGGCGCGCCGATCAAGCGGCCGAGCCGATTGAAATTCCCCCTGTTCATCAAACCGGCGGAAGACGAAGCGTCCTACGGCATCGCGCAGGATTCGTTTGTCGAAGACGACAGCGCCTTCGAGGAACGGATTCGCTTCATCCATGAACGGATGAACCAACCGGCGCTGGCGGAAGAATTTATCGAGGGGCGGGAAATCTACGTCAGTCTGCTCGGCAACGGAAGCCTGCGCGTGTTTCCATTTCGCGAAGTGATCTTCGGCGAAATTCCCGAAGGCCAACCGAAGTTTTCCACATTCAAAGCCAAATGGGACAACGCCTACCGCAAACGCTGGGGCATCCAAAATGTTTTCGCCGAACCGTTTGCCAACGGCACCGACCAACGCATCGCCAAGATCTGCAAATCGGTTTACCGCGCGCTGCGCATCCGCGGCTACGGCCGCATCGATCTGCGGGTGACGCCGGCGGGCGACATCGTCGTGCTCGAAGCCAACCCCAATCCCAATCTCGACCGCGAAGATGAATTCGCCCAGTCGGCGAGCAAAGTCGGCATGAGCTTTCCACACTTGGTACAGCGCATCATTCAGTTGGCGCTGACCGCCAGCCATTGAGTTACAATGAAACGGTTGCGATCGATTAACCGCTCTTGTCGGATCGTACTCGCGGCGGTCATTTTCATTTGCAGCGGATTCGTTGCCATCGCGTTCGGCGCGGCGGCGCCGCGTCTGCTTATTTTAAATCTTGACGAGCTCAACCAAGCGAAAAATCGGCTCGACGCCAACGACGCCACGCTGCTGCCGGCGTTGAACCGACTCAAGCGAGACGCCGACCGCGCACTCAGCGCCGGTCCCTTCGCGGTGACGCACAAGGAACTCACGCCGCCCAGCGGCGACAAGCACGACTACATGAGCATCGCGCCCTACTGGTGGCCCAATCCGAATGCGCCCAACGGCTTGCCTTATATCCGGCGCGACGGCGTGGTCAATCCGGAACGGGACCAGACATCGGATCGCAAACGTTTCGCCGATCTCGTTTACTCGGTAAACACTCTCGCTCAGGGATATTTTTTCACCGGCCGTGAAGACTACGCCGCCTATGCGGCCAAGCTCCTGCGCGTCTGGTTTCTCGACGACGCGAGCAAAATGAATCCCCATCTGCGCTACGCTCAAGCGGTGCCGGGAAGAAATCTCGGCCGCGGCGCGGGAATCATTGAAACGCACAACTTGCCGGAACTGTTGGATGCCGTCGGGTTATTGGCGGGCTCGAATCATTGGAGCGAAGTCGAACAGAAAACATTGCAAGAATGGTTCGGCAAATATCTAACCTGGCTTCTCGACGGCGCCGAAGGCAAAGCAGAAGCCAAAGCACAGAACAATCACGGCACTTGGTACGACGTCCAAGTCGCCGCATTCGCGCTATTCGCTGGGCGCGACGACGTGGCGAAACAATTACTGAGCGAATTCTCAGCCAAGCGCATCGCCAAGCAGGTCGAAGCCGACGGCCGCCAGCCGCAAGAACTCGAACGCACGCAATCTTGGCATTATTCAATCTTCAATCTCGAAGCCATCATCAGCGCCGCCAGCCTCGGCGATAAGCTCGGCGTCGATCTATGGAATTTCGAATCAGCGGACAAACGGAGTATCCGCAAAGCGCTCGACTGGCTTACGCCGTTCGCGTCCGGCGAAAAAAAGTGGAGCTACCAACAGATCACACCGTTCGAACCAGAAAAGCTCGCGCCATTGCTGCGCCGAGCTGCGTTGCGCAGCGGTGATCCAAGCTACGAAAACGTGCTCGCTAAGTTAGCCAAAAGCACCAGCGACGAGCGCTGGCAGCTCCATTTTCCGGGATCGAAGTAATCGGCCGCCCGCCCTTTATATTTACACCTGATCGTTAGCCATAAGTTTCGGCGGGACACCGGGGGCGTGGGACGCCCAGCCAATTCAGCTGATGCGATCGAGCGGTAGCCCATTCTCCGCTCCCCTCTTTGAAAAAGAGGGGCTGGGGGAGATTTTCTTCACGCTGGCGAAACTCCATCGTCCCAGAGCAGCGTCAGACGGCGACGAAGAAAACCACGCCACCGCCCAATCAAATCCCCCTCGGCCCCCCTTTTCCAAAGGGGGAATGGATCACGGACCGCCAACGGCTGGTTCATTCCGCGTCCAGCGAACTAGATGCGGGCATGATCAGGTCTACCGGGGAGTTCAAAACCTCTTAGCACCCCGAAACACCAGAGCAGCGCCCACGATCACGAGCCACGATTACGATGAATCAATTCAGCCACTCCTTAACGTTCCCCGCCATAATTTCGTCGAGGATTTCTTTACAGTCTCGAATCGCCTTGTCCATCACCTGCGCTTCGTCTTTGTGCGACACGCCTTGCTTGACCGCGCCATGCAGTGCGCGCACGACTTCCATCAGATGCTCGTCCATTTGTTCCAAATTGGCTACCGGTTGTGGCATTTTACCTCCTGATAATTTTACATGTAGCGGCGGCCTTTGTTGGCATCGGAGACCGTCAACCCCATTTGCGTCAAGATCGGACCGACCTCGTTAATATAATCCTGGCGCGCTTGCTCGTTGGACCGGCGCTTGAGGCCCCAGTAACGATAGCGCTCGGAACGTTTCGATCCGCTCCGACCGAACATATCGAGCGCCCGCACATACCAGTGGTCGACCGCTTTCTGCGCTCTCGCCTTGCCCTCGTCGCCCGACTGAATCAGTTCCAAGGTTTTATTATAGCCGTACTCGATATGGCCAAGTTCTTCGGTAACGATATCGGGGAGAATTCGTTGCAGCGGCATATAGCTGCAATCGTAGAATTCCTCCAGTTGGTAACGGCCGATACGGTCGATCAGAAATCCGAAAACCGAGTTGTCCTCCCAAGTCGTGATCAAACCGCGAAACGTGTCAACGAAGCGCTTTTCATTGGGCTGGCTCAACACGAACGATACATCGACACCGATGTCGCCAGCGATCCGCGTGACTTTACGATAATGGTCGATCTCTTCCGCCGCCGTGCGCGCGATGATCAGTTGATCGAGTCTGGTCGGCGCCGCCGGTAGCATTTTTCCCACATACAGATGCGGCCCGCCGATTTCGCAGTCCGCTTGGATCGTCAAAACATGGCCGAGCAGCTCTTTGTACTCCGGATCCATCTTGTCGAAGTCCTTTAATTCGATTTTGTCCGTGAACATGCATCCTCCCTAGTCACGATGATTTGATCGGTGAGAGAGCAAGAGAAATGCCAGCCATTTTCTGGCGATTTACTGAGCAATCGGGGCGCCGAGCCAGCAGTTCATTCTCAGAAATTGGAGAATCGACTAGAGCAATTCCCACCCCTGCGAAAAAATCTCGAGTAGTAGAACGAAAACGCCGCGCTGTCGCTCGAATAGCGCGCGGCCACGCTCGACAACTTGGGAAGGGATTCTTTCAACACATCGATCTGTTTGCCGCTGAGTTCGGTTTCCAACGCGCTCACTCCGGTCAGGCTGCCACCCGGCCGGGCGAAGCTAGCGACGAGTCCGGGCGCGATCGGATCGTCGTTTGAGAATTGACAGATATTTTGCACATGATAACTTTACGGCAGAAATAAAGTAGTCGTTCATGAAAAACATAAAATTTGCGGCTTTATTTTTACAACTTTGGGTTTTTGCCCTGATCGCACCTGACCTGCGTGCAGATCAACGACGGGAATTCATTTCGAAAACAATGAATCCTACTGTCGAAAAGCTTTTGAAAAGCTCCGCCAGAGAAATCATTGGACAGGAACCGTTTTCAAGCAAGAATAATAATCTCATGGACTATATGATCGGCTTTTATAACAGCGATCACGGGTTGCTGGTTACGCTTCAATCACTAAAGCAACGTTTAGATGAACACGGACGCGCGATCCCGGATATTTATTCTAGCGAATTTGTGGCGATTGTATTTGTTGATAAGTCGCTCTTATGGTTCAAGTCTGAAGCCGTTAAAAAAATCGTAAAAGCGAAGATGGCGCAGCTAATAGGAAAGCAATCTATCTAACGAAGCAGCCTCAAACTGCTGGTTATTTTCCCCTTATTTCCAAATACCATTGCCAAGCTACGGGTCTTGCTCTCGCCAAACGGTACTCGATGATGAGGGTTTGACCTTCGACCTGGCCAAGCCATGTGTAGCCGTCACGGAACGCCTCGACGAAGGGCGCTTTGCGTCGGCAACGAGCTGATATTTAGCTGCGCTATCCGCGGGAGTCATGTACCTCCGGCAAAGCCGGAGGCTTGAATTGTGAACCGCTCAAATTAGCAGGCGGTTCTTTATTGCAAATCCAAAGCGCCATTTCCATTTAAAAAGATCTCGACATGTTGAACAAATTAATGAAAGTCTCGGCTGCGTCCACTTGCCGGCGGCAATTCCGTGCGCGGCTCCCATAATCTTTCCGCCACCAGATGGACCACGCCGTCTTCGACTTGCAGCTTGCCGCTGATGCCAAGAAAACTCACGGTCTTCGCCAGCACCGCGTAGCGTTGAAACACGCTCTCCCACACGACGACATTGACGAAGCCGGTTTCGTCCTCCAGCGTCATGAAGACCACGCCGCCGGCGGTTCCCGGCCGCTGCCGGCAGATGACTAAACCGGCGTAGCGAATCTTTTCACCGTTTTGCATCGTCGCCACGGTGCGCGCGTCGGGCAAACCTTGGCGCAGCAAATTACCGCGCAGCGGCTCCAGGGGATGGCGCCGCGCGCTGTGCGCCGTGCGGTGATAATCCCAGCCGACTTCTTCGAAGTCGGTCAGCGGCGCAAAGCCCGGATTCGCTTCCTCTACCGACATCGTCAACGATTGACCGCGGCTTTGAACCAGCCGGCGCACGTCCCACAAAGCGTTGCGCCGCGCCACGCCGAAACTTTCAAAGGCGCCGGCTTCCGCCAACGCACTCAAGCTGCCTTCGTCAAGTCCAGTGCGCCGGACGAAATCTTCCAACGATGCGAAGGGCCGAATGCAGCGCGCACTCGCGATTCGCTGCCACTCTCCTTCACCAAGACTTTTCACGTAACGCAGCCCCATGCGCACGGCGAAGTCGCCGGTGCTCCTGACACAGCGCTCCAGCGTGCAATCCCAATCGCTCGCTTGCGCATCAATGGAGCGCACGATGACATCATGGCGCTTAGCGTCTTCGACGATCGTCGCCGGCGTGTAAAAGCCCATGGGCTGGGCGTTGAGCAGTGAGCAAGTGTATTCCGCGTGATAATGACACTTGAGCCAGGCGGTGGCGTAAGCGATCAGCGCGAAGCTCGCCGCGTGGCTCTCGGGAAAGCCGTATTCGCCGAAGCCGCGGATCTGTTCGAAGACTCGCTCGGCGAACTCTAAGGCGATGCCTTTCGCCTGCATGCGCGTGATCAAGCGCTCGCGATGGCGTTCCATCCGCCCGGTGCGATGCCACGCTGCCATGTCGCGGCGCAGTTGATCGGCTTCGCCGGGCGTGTAATCGGCGGCGATCATCGCCAAACGCATCACCTGCTCTTGAAACAACGGCACACCGAGAGTTTTTTCCAACACCGGCTTGAGCGACGGATGCGGATACTCCACCGCTTCTTTCCCTTGGCGCCGGCGCAAATAGGGATGCACCATACCGCCGGTGATCGGACCGGGGCGAACGATGCTGATCTCGATGACCAGATCGTAAAAATTTCTCGGCCGCAGCCGCGGCAACATCGCCATCTGGGCGCGGCTCTCGATTTGAAACACGCCCACCGTGTCGCCTTTGCAGATCATATCGAAGGTCGCTTCGTCCTTCGCTGGAATGGTCGCCATGGAAAGTTCAACACCGCGCCGCTGGCGCAAAAGCTTGAAGCAAAGATCGAGCTGGGTGAGCCCGCCGAGACCGAGCAGATCGACTTTGAACAGGCCGAGATTTTCGACGTCCTCTTTATCCCACTGGATCACCGTGCGCCCCGGCATGGTCGCGTTTTCGATGGGCACCATATCGTGCACCGGTTCGTGGCCGAGGAGAAAACCGCCGGGATGAATCGACAGATGGCGCGGAAAATCTAAAATCTCATTGGACAGCTGCAGCAAATGCTCGTGCAAGCCAATTGAGGGATCGACGCCGAGTTCAGCCAGCACTTCCGGCCGGAGATTTTCATAGGATGACAAAAACTTCGCTACGCGATCGAGCGCCGTCTCGGAAATCCCCAGAGCTTTACCGACATCGCGCAGCGCCGAGCGCGAGCGGTAGCGCACCACGTTGGCGACCATGGCGGCGCGCTCGCGACCATACTTTTGATAAACATGCTGGATCACTTCCTCGCGCCGGCCATGTTGAATATCGAGATCGATGTCCGGCGGCTCGGCGCGCTCCATGGAAATGAAACGCTCGAAGAGCAAACCCATGCGCACCGGATCGATGGCGGTGATGCCCAGGCAATAACAGACGACCGAATTGGCCGCCGAGCCGCGCCCCTGGCAAAGAATATCGTTGGCGCGACAAAACTCGACGATCTCCCACATGGTGAGAAAGTAGCCGGGATAATCGAGCGCCTCGATGATCTCCAGCTCTTTTTCCAACTGCGCCGTCACCGTCTCAGGAAGCGAATCACCGTAACGCCAACGCGCACCGTCGAACGTTTGCCGGCGCAGCCACTGCCCTGAAGTCGTACCGTCGGGCAATTTTTCCGACGGATAGCGATAGTGAATTTCATCTAGTGAAAAGTCACAGCGCGCGGCGATCTCTAGGGTTATCTCCATCGCCGCAGGATCGTCACCGAACAGTCGCGCAAAAGCATGGGGCGGCTTGAGACTGCACTCCGCATTTGGTTTCAACTTGCGACCGCACGCAGCGACGGGAATCCCGTGGCGAATCGCGGTTAGAATATCTTGCAGCCGCCGGCGCGACGGATTGTGGTAAAGCACTTCGTTAGCCGCGACCAGCGGAATACCAAACCGTTTCGCACACTCACGCAAGCGCGCTTCCTGGGCGACTTCTTCTTCACAGCGATGGCGCGCGATCAAGCCGTAAAGCCGATCGCCGAAGGCGTCGCGCAATAGACCTATGACATTGTCTAAATCCGCTTCGTCCGCGGGAATTCCTTCTCCGTCATTCTCGCCCAGGCGGGAATCCAGGTTTTGCGTTCTCGATCCACTAGGAAGTGCCTGGATTCCCGTTTTCACGGGAATGGCGGAAGAAAGATCCCCGCGCCACAACGCAATCACCCCCGCTGCATGGGCGCACACTTCATCCCAAACCACCGCACTATCGCCTTTTTCCGAACGCCGCCGCCCCTTGGTAATGAGCCGGCAAAGATTGGCATACCCGCCGCGATTCTGGGCTAACAAGACAATCGTCGAACCGTCATTCACCGAGACTTCCGAACCGATAATCAGCTTCAAGCCAACTTCACGCGCCTTCATGTGCCCACGCACGACGCCATAAACGCCGTCGCGATCGGTCAGCGCCAGCGCCGGCAAACCGAGCCGATACGCTTCATCGACCAACTCATCCGGATGGCTCGCGCCTTCGAGAAAAGAAAAATTACTCTTGCACCAGAGCGGAACGTAAATGGACATAAATGGGTTAAGGAACCTCTGAACAACTGCCCTGGAAGCAGGGCAGCGGAGGATAGATCGTTTTTTTCGTAATGAGTTACAGTTTTTTGCGAAGTTATATCAGATTACATTTTGCTCTCGCGGTTAATAGGGTCCTTAGTTTTGCCTCGATTTGCC
>SHYW01000121.1 GCA_009692615.1 Deltaproteobacteria bacterium
TTTCCCGCTTGCTCTGCTTTTTCTTTCTCGCCCACGCCAAACTCGCAAACGTTGTCTGCTCCCCCACGCTCTTTCCTCCCGCCTCACCTTGTCGGTCTTTCTGCTCTTCGTTATTAGACGACTTGCTAGATGACTTGTTCAGAGATTCCATGGGAAGGTTCGACTTCGGTCAAGGCAATACCACGGGTAGAAAATCTAGCGATTGTGGTTGCAACAAGCGATAGACCGGCACTTCGCTCGATGCACCGATCGACGGATGGGTGCCTTTCTTGTCCACCGGCAACAAACCGAGAGAAACGAAACTCGACGTCGACTCTGGTTCGAGGGCGGCGACCAATAAATTGGCGTTGGACTGAGCCATGGTAAAGACAAAAGTGCCGGCGGGGAATTTGACCCGTTTCTTAACAACTTCGGTACTCACACTTTGCCGCACATACCCTTCGACGAAAGTCGCGCCACCCCGGCGGTCCAAAACTTGAAAACTCTCAACTTCAAGATCGGCCGCGACACGCAGCTTTTTCACCTCGATCCCGGATAACGCCAGGCGCCGCGCGATGTCGTTAAACGACGGCGCCAGCAAATAAGCGTAGGGCCGCTGGCGCGTGAGCTGCGCTTGAGTCGCTAGCGTGTCTTCCCAATCGACCTCGAGGTCTTTCAACTCTCCGCTGACCGGATCGATCATCGTCAGTTTTTGCTTGGTGATTCGTCCGCGCGCCGTCACCACGATCTCGTTTCCAGGTCCGATCTCCCGGCCGCGGCGCGCGACTTCGGCGCGGCTCGCGCTTACCGCGCGCATCACTTCACTCGCGTGGTCGGCGGAGGTCTGTAGTAGCGCGCCGATCGCAACATAGTGCGAATGCACTCGCCGGGCGAATCCTTCCCGGCCAATGCCAACACCGCGGCTTTCGATCAAAAAGGAGATCGCATTTTGCAGCCCGCCGGCGTTGCGGCCAATATCCGGAGCCGTGCCGCCCATCGACACCCGCTTGTCCGCTTCATTGTACGAAGTCGTGTAATACCAAAACTGCGAGTAGCCGGCGCGTTCCACATCGGCGACCATGTTGCGGCGAAACAATCCCTCCGCCAGTTGAGTGAGCGCTGGCGGCAAATTTGCCGTGGTCGCGTAAAGCATCATCAGATCCCATGACTGCAACATGCCAAACTTTTCCAACCAGCGCGTGGCGACGCTGAACTCATGGGCATCGACGACCACCTCAGGCTGAAATTCATTGAGCAATCGGTGTAATGCCTCGGTTTCCGGTAAATCCATCTTGATATGATCGCGGTTGATATCGACGCGGCGCGGAGTGTCGCGAGTAAAATATGATGCCCCGTCCGGGTTGCAGCGCGGTACGATCACCACGGTAATCCGATCGAGCAACGGGCGTAACGCCCCCGAAGCCAACTCTTTAGCGAGCAAGAGCATGGCCTCGCCGCCGGCCGGTTCGTTGCCATGTTGCAATCCTTGAAGAAAAACGACCGGCCGGTTGAGTCGTAACAATTCAGCGGTGCTGAAGGTCCCGGAGTTACTGAAAATCATCGCAGCGATCGCGCGGCCTTCCTGCGAGTAGCCGATGATACGGCTCGACATATTATTCGCCTTGGCCTGTAGCGCGTAAATAAACTCCATCATTTCTTCATGCCCGGTAAAATCGCTCTTGCCGGAGGCGAATCCGGGTGTGTCGAATTTCATCTTAGGATCGCCATAGCGACGCTTGACCGCCTCGCTTTGGTGATACTCACTTGCCGGAATGAACTGCGCCTGGAGTCCGGTTTGGCCGGCTAAAGCAGAAATACATACGCACTGCAGCAAGACTCTGTTAATTCTAAAGCGCATACCCCATACCTTTTGATTGAACTCGCGGTAATCAGAACGGCGCCGATACTACAACAGCATCGGCAGGTTTGCACTCAAATTTTTCCGTACGGCAATTTGACGCCGCGCTACTAGTTCGGATACGCTCAACTGGCCTTAAGAAAGACCCAGGCGAGTTAGAGAAGTTTCATTACCAACAATCCACTCTAGCCGCAGAGGAAAACCACCCATGGCCGAATCCATCATACTCGACGCCGACTCGCACGTCAGCGAACCGCTGAATCTGTGGCAGGAACGCTTGCCGGTGAAATACCGCGACATCGCGCCGCACATGGAAACTTCACACGACGGCCAACCCGGCGCCTGGTGGCATATTGAAAAAGACCGCAAACCGCACAATGTGATTCTCGGCTTCGGCGCCAACAAGTCGATCGAAGAATTGCAAAAGTTGCTGGAAGGTTTTTCCTATGCCGGCGCCCATCGCGGCGGCTGGGATCCGGCGCAGCGCTTGAAGGACATGGATCAAGACGGCGTCGCCGGCGATGTGCTTTACACGACGCTGGGCTTTCGCATGTTCTGGATCAAAGACGCCGGCTTTCAACGCGCCTGTTTTCAAGTCTACAACGATTGGCTCGCGGAATTTTGCGCCCATGCGCCCAAACGGCTGAAAGGCTTGGCGCTGATCTCGCTCTACGATCCTAAGCTCGCGGCGCAAGATTTGGCCGACGCCGCTAAAAAGGGATTAGCCGGCGCGATCATCTGGGCCTCGCCGCCGGAAGAGCTGCCGTTTCATTCGGAAAGCTACGATCCCTTTTGGACCGCCGCACAAGAACTAAAAATGCCCCTCAGCCTGCACGAGTTCGCCGGCTTGAAATGGGTCGATTGGGACGACAGCGCGCAAAAGCGCACCGTCGCCCAAGCGATCAACTCTCACGAAGTGGAACAAACCTTCGCGACCTTGATCCTCTCCGGCGTGCTCGAACGCTTTCCCAATCTGAAAGTGGTCTCGGCGGAATTGAACTGCGGCTGGCTGCCGTTTTTTCTTTTCCGCGTTGACGAACGTTTCGACGCCACCGGCATCCGCTTTCGCGGCACGCCGTTTCCCACCAAGTTAAAACTGAAGCCGAGCGAATATTTTCGCCGCCAGCTCTACGCGACGTTTATCGACGACGGCTTCGGCGTCGCCCATCGCCACGACATCGGCGTGAAAAACATTCTCTGGTCCTCCGACTTTCCTCACAGCGCAACTTTCTGGCCCAAGTCGCGGGAAAAAATCGCCGCCGATTTCAAAGCCGTGAGCGCTGACGACAAAGAGAAAATTCTTTGCCGAAACACCGCGCAACTCTATGGATTTGACCTCAGTTGAGCGAGACGAAAAGCACCGCCAAGTTCCGCTATAAGCCGATTGCGCGGCGCAACTCAGAGTCGCAGCGACTAGCACTCTGACTGTCGAACTCTTGACAGCTTGCCCCCCTAGCGTCGAAACCCAATTCGCGTCCTCCTCGACAAATTGCTTCCGGCTGCGTTGGCCATCGCTTATACTGTCTAGCAGAGCGAGCCAGCGCCAGAAGTAAATCGATTTGGCGCCGGCGCCCTAGATTGGCGGGACTCATGGAACCTATGGAGCAACAACCGAAAACTTTGGTCGACATGGTCGCCCAGATCAATGAGTGGCTCGCAGCGCAAGATCGCTCCGGCAACGCCGATCAATTAGCCAGGATCCTGAAAACCGTGGTCAAACTGTCGCACGACGACGGCGCGCGGGGCGATGTGAAAATCTTAAACCGCGCTATGCAGGAGCTGCGCCACGCATTCAGAATCTTCGCGCCGTACCGGCACATTCGTAAAGTAAGCATCTTCGGTTCGACCCGCGTGGCGGAAAGCGATCCCTATTACGCTCTGGCGCGCAGTGTGGCCCAGGGTCTGGCAGAAGCGGGGATAATGGTGATCACCGGCGCCGGCCCGGGCATCATGCAAGCGGGCCATGAGGGCGCCGGACGCGAGAAGAGTTTTGGCGTCAATATCCGATTGCCTTCGGTGCAAGCGGCGAACCCGTTCATTCTCAACGATCCCAAGCTCATGGATTTTCACTTTTTCTTCACCCGCAAACTCATGTTCGTCAAAGAAGCGGACGCGGTGGTGATCTTTCCAGGCGGCTTCGGCACCCGCGATGAACTCTTAGAGTCGATCACGTTAGCGCAGACCGGCAAGAGCCAGCTGGTGCCGATCATCTTGATGGACCTGCCGGAAGGGACTTACTGGTCGCGCTGGCAAGATTTTCTACGCGACGACGTGATGAGCCGGGGGTATATCGTCGAGAGAGAAATGAAATTTTTCAAAATCCACACTGACCCGGGTGCAACGGTCAAGGAGATCACGAGCTTTTACCGGAATTTTCACTCTTATCGCTTCGTCAAGCAGGACCTCGTAATCCGGCTCAACCGTCCACCGCTGCCCGCACTGATCGACCGGTTGAACCGCGACTTCGCCGATATCCTTTCAGACGGCAAAATCAGACAAACCGAGCCCTTGGCCGGCGAAGCTGACGATCCCGACACGCTGCACTTGCACCGGCTCCTGGTGCGTTTCAACCGCGAAGATTTTTTCCGGCTGCGCCAAATGATAGACGAGATCAACGGCGTGGAGTGACGGTAAGAAAAACCTAAGCCGTATTTCACCGTAAGAAATTGTCGTGGCGAAAAAATTTTCGCCCTCGCCCCGCGACATAGACGCGTCGTTCAAGCCAATTGAACCACTGCCAATTCCCGGTAGTGGTTCAGTTTCGCCAATACTTGTAGGGGCGGACCTATGTGTCCGCCCGTCCGGAGGGCCGACACGCAGGTCAGCCCCTACATTGAGATGCGACGTCAAAATCAAACTGAACCATTGCCCAATTCCCGTACTGCTTGACAGTGACCCGCGATTAGCATGAGAATCGGCGCGAACTCATCCAAGACTGAACCACACCATTCCAAGAGGAGAACAACAATGGCTTACAATATGATTTCCGCCGACGATCACATCGACTTGGGATATTTACCGCGCGATTTGTGGACCGAGCGCATGCCCAAGTCTATGCTCGACCGCGCACCTCACGTTGAGGACCGCGGCGACAAGGGCGAGTACTGGGTATGCGACGGCGAGACCTGGGCCGATTATCGCGGCGAACGCTGGTTCGCCAGAACTAATCGCACGCGTCTCGCTCTCGACCGCGGCGGCGTCGGCGAAGCGCACCGGCCGACGACCACGGCGAAACGGCTCGCCGACATGGATCGCGACGGCGTCGAAGCCTCGCTGATGTTTCCGCCGATCATCGCCATGCAAGTCGGCGACGCCGAGCTACGCAACGCCACCGTGCGCGCCTACAACGACTGGGCGCTAGATTTTGGCAAGAGCGCGCCCAAGCGGTTCTTTCCCGTCGCCATGCTCTCCAGCTGCGACGCCGCATCAGCCCGCGATGAAGTCATCCGCGTCGCCCAGTTGGGTTTCAAAGAAGCCAACTTCTTGGTCAACGACGTGACCCTGGAAATGAACCTGAAGCCCTGGGATATTTTTTGGGACGCCGCCGAGGAAGCCGGCATCGTCGTCTCCTATCACGTCGGCGGCAGCGTGCAGAAAAACTCGGTGCGCGCCACCATCGACTCGGTCAAACCGGGCGACCACCAAGGCGTCTTCGATATGGGACTGAGCAACGGCGCGACTTCGTTTTTCAATCCCTTCGTCAACATGTTCAACTTCGGCACCCTGGAGCGCCATCCTAAATTGAAATTCTGCCTGGCCGAGTCGGCCATCGGCTGGATACCGTTTGTCGTGCAGGAAATGGACTATCGCTACAAAAGACAATTCGAGCGCAGAAAAGCGGCGGAAATCCCGCTCAAGAACATGCCCAGCGAAATTTTTAAACGCCAAGTCTGGGCGACCTATCAAACCGACTTGGTCGGCCTCCACCTGGTTGAATTTTTCGGCGACGGCCACATCATGTGGGGATCGGACTATCCCCATCCCGACAGCACCTGGCCGTTCTCCAAAGAAGTGATCGAGAAAGACTCTGCCCACCTGGCGGCCGACATCAAAAAGAAAGTCCTGCGCGACAACGCGGCGGCGCTGTACGGTTTGGCAAATTAACAAAGGTCGGGGCGAAAGATTTTTCGCCCTTACTGACGCTCGCGCTTTCGTGGTAAATACAAATCTCCCATTGAAGAGGTAGATCATGGCGAAAAACGGCTTTAAGATTTTGGACAGCGACATGCACGTCATGGAGCCGCCCGATCTGTGGGAAAAGTACATCGACAAAAAATTCCGCCATCGCGCGCCGCGCGGTGTGACCAGCCACAACGTGCGCGATTTGCGCTTGGTCCATCCCGACGGCGTCGAATGGTCGCGCAAAACCACGCCGGCCAACGATCCCGCCAAGGGAAAGAATTTCGAAGAGAAGCAGCAGATCCTCGGCAACGATGCCGCCCGCGGCTGGACCAACGAAGTGCAGTTGGAAGCGATGGACATCGAGGGCATCGACATCGCCGTGCTCTACCCGACCCGCGGCCTGCGCGCGTTAGTCGATGAGCGCATGGATCCGGAATTCGGCGCCGCCATGGCGCGCGCCTACAACGACTGGATGCACGATTTCTGCGCCCGCGATCCCAAACGTTTGATCGGCGCCGGCATGCTCTCGCCGTTTAACATGGACGATGCCGTCAACGAAGCACGCCGCTGCGCCGAGCAGTTGGGCTTTCGCGCCGCCTTCCTGCGCGCCAACCCATTGGTCGATCACCAATGGCAAAGCGCCTATTACGACCCGCTGTGGAGCGCGCTCGAAGAGTTGAACATCTCGGTGGGATTTCATGAGTCCACCGGCACCGGACGCAATCAAGTCGGCGAGCGCTTGGAACCCAACTTCATGTTGCGCCGCGTGTTCGCCCAGCCCATGGAACAGATGCTCGCGCTGGGCTGCTTTTGCGGCGGCGGCGTGCTCGCACGTCATCCCAAACTACGCGTCGCGTTTTTAGAAGCCAACTGCAGCTGGCTGCCCTGGCTCCTGTGGCGTTTGGACGAAGCCTGGGAACTCGACGGCGATGTTTGGGCCAAAGACGTCAAAGAAAAACCCAGCGAATATTTCAAACGCCAATGCGTCGTCTCCATCGAGCCCGATGAAATGATCGCCAACAACGTGCTCCAACAAGTCGGCAACGGCAATTTAGTTTTCTCCACCGATTATCCCCACGTCGACTCGCGCTATCCCGAAGCGACCAACCATTTTCTCCGTCTGCCCTTCTCCGACGAAGACAAGCGAAAGATCCTTTGGGACAACTGCGCGAAGTATTACGCTATGTAGAAAGATCGTGATTCACCACGAAGTGAATGAAGAGCACGAAGCTTGCGGAGAAATGATTCCGAACCTCGTGTCCTTCGTGGTGAAAACATCCCTTCGCTTTTCCGGCAATGCTCCGCGACGGCTTAACCATCTCGTCAAACTTTCGCATCGATCTGGTTGGCCAGCGCGTGGCGCTCGTCGTTGTGATCCTCGCGGTTTGGTGGTTCGCCGCCCTTTCGGTGCCCCATTATATTCTGCCCGGCCCGGCACGGGTCTGGGACGCGTTCAGCCGCATTACGGCCAATGGCGATTTGTGGAATAACGTCGCCATTACCCTCTGGCGCGTCGCTGCGGGCTTTGTCGTCGCGGCGCTGGTCGGCCTGCCCTTCGGCATCCTGCTCGGCGCCAATCGCCGTGTCGGCGATTTTTTCGAACCGGTGATCCCGGTATTAAACAGTGTCTCCTCGGCGATCTGGGCGATCTTCGCGATCATCTGGTTCGGCATCTCCAACGCCACGACTATTTTCGTCGTGTTCATGACCGCCATGCCGTTGATCGTCACCAACGTCTGGCAGGGCACGCGCACCGTCAACGCCGACTTCATCGAACTCGCCAAGGTGCTGCGCATGCCCGACTGGAAGGTGATGGTAAAAATCTATTTTCCGACCATCTTGCCGCATTTCTT
The DNA here is from genome assembly GCA_009692615.1 of Deltaproteobacteria bacterium. Taxonomy (NCBI): domain Bacteria; kingdom Pseudomonadati; phylum Myxococcota; class Myxococcia; species Deltaproteobacteria bacterium. Next base: position 7,813 of record SHYW01000121.1, read on the forward strand.
TTCCGGCGCGCGGCTCGCCTTCGGCTTTGGCTGGCGCGTCTCGCTGGTCGCCGAGACCATCGGTTCATCGAGCGGCGTCGGCTACCGTTTGCGCCAGGCGGCCGATCTGATTCAGACCGATCAGGTTTTCGCCTGGACGTTAACGCTCGTCGTACTCATGGCGACGCTCGAAATGGGTATGCTGAAACCGCTGGAAAATTATCTCTTCCGCTGGCAAAAAGAGGCGCCGCGGCAATGAAGACCGACACTTCAACGCCGGCGATTCGCCTCGCTGGCATCCATAAAAGTTTCATCACCGCCGGCAAATCTCTCGTCGTCCTCGGCAACATCGACCTCAGCGTTGCGACGGGCACCATCGTCGCTTTGCTCGGCGCCTCGGGCTCGGGCAAGAGCACACTATTGAACTTAATCTCCGGTTTGATCCAAACCGACCGCGGCGAGATTCGCCTTCAGGGCGCCGCCGGCAGCGAATTTAACGACTGGCGGCGCATCAGTTACATGTTTCAAGAAGATCGCTTGCTGCCGTGGCGCAGCACGCTCGCCAACATCGAGTTTGCCCTGGAAGCCGGTTCCATGGCCAAAGCCGAGCGCCGCCAGCGTGCCCGCGAGGTTTTACAGCTGGTCAATCTCGGCGATTTTGAAAAAGCCTTCCCCTACCAACTTTCCGGCGGCATGCGCAGCCGCGTGGCGCTGGCGCGCAGCCTGGTGACCAGGCCGACAATTTTACTGATGGACGAGCCGTTTTCACGTCTCGACGCCCAGACCCGTGGGCAGATACATGCCGAGCTATTGCGCATTCACCAGGTCACGCCGCTGACGATTCTGTTCGTCACCCATGACGTCGAAGAAGCCGTCGTGCTCGCCGACCAGGTCGCCGTGGTGTCGCCGCGGCCGGCGACCATCCGCGCCATCGTCGACATCGACTTAACGCGACCACGCGACCCAACCCACGCCGAGGCGACGCGCTACATTCAACAACTGCGCGAGTTGATTTAATCCCCAAGTTTTAGATTGCGCTCGCCACGGGCTTTGATACCATGCGCCCAAACAACGGTTCGGAGGATATCGTGAAAGCTAGAAGACTAACCACATACGCGCTCGCCGCATTGGTATTGTTATTTTTCAGTGCGCTCCCAGCGACGCTCCACGCGCAGAAAATCAAGGTCGGTTATTGGACCAGCGGATTTAGCCTGGGCTTTGGCGCGGTGATGGAGCAGCTCAAATTCGCCGAGAAGGAAGGCCTCGACGTCGAGTGGGTCAAGTTCGCCGAAGTCAACGGTCCGACCCGCGCCATCGTCACCAACTCCATCGACTTGGCTTTCGCCGCGCCGTCGACCAACTCCATGGCGGTCGCCGCCGATGGCGTACCGGTAAAAATCGTCCTGGCGACGCAGATCGCTGAAGCCCAGATCGTCGTTCTCGACAACTCGCCGATCAAAAGCGTCGCCGAATTGAAGGGCAAAAAGATCGGCATGTCGCCCGCCGGCAGCGCCACCCACGCGCTGGCCACGGCGATATTCGATCAGAACTTCAACATCAAGCCCCATGAATTCACCGTCGTGCCGGGCAACGAAGCGCGGCTGGCGCAGTTCCTCACGCAGCGGGAAATTGACGCAGCGGTGATCCGCTCGGTGACCATCGCGCAAATGGACGAAGTCAAACTACGCTACTTGGCGCCGGTCGTCGACGAATGGAAAAAACTCACCAAGGGAAACGCCGCGCCCATCCTGGCAGTGACCATCGTCTACAGTGACTACCTGGCGAAAAACGCCCAAGCCGTAGCGAAGTTCATCGCCGCGGCGCGCAAAGCCGTCGACTATGGTTCGAAGAATAAACCCAGGGTCGCCGAGCTGCTGCAAAAAGTCGCCAACATGAACAGCACCGACGCGCGCGCCTATGCCGACCAATGGGACGGCGCCTACATGGCGACCTTCGAGCCCCAAGACATCACGTCGCTCAAGCGTATGCATGAGATCGTCAAGGCCGAAGGCGGCATCAAGAAAGATCCGCCGGAAAGCGCCTTCGATGCTGGCGCCTATCAGTTGTCCAAAAAGATCAAGTAAGGAACTTGCCCATGGAAAATAACGACAAACTCACTCATCGTTTAACGCTCCTAGAAGGCGTGGAGTTTTCCCCCGCCGATCGCGAAGCTATTGCGAATGAGATCGAAGATAATCTCCGGGTCGTCGCCGAGCTGGAAGAATTTGGCGAAGATAGCGCGTGGATTTCCCACCAAGCGCAGCCGGCGAATAGGAAGGCTTGATTATGGCTGACGCGGAAATTCTTGAACTGAGCCTCACCGATCTTTCCTGGCTGATCGCCGCGCGCAAAGTGTCGGCAGTGGAAGCGCTACAAGCGACGCTGACACGGCTCAAAGCCCTCGACGATAAGCTCAACGCTTTTATCACCGTCTGCGCCGACTCAGCCCTCGCCGACGCTACGAACGCCGATCAGGAGATCGCTGCCGGCAACTACCGCGGTCCGCTGCACGGCGTGCCGTTGAGCATCAAAGACATGTTCGAGATGAACGGCGTACTCACTACCGGCGGGTCGAAAATCTTGCAAGACTGGATTCCCGACCGCGATTCGACGTTGGTCGAAAAGCTGCGCGCCGCCGGCGCGGTGATCTTCGGCAAGACCAATTTAGATGAATTCGGCCACGGCGGCACTTCGACCTTGTCTCATTACGGTCCGGTGCATAATCCGTGGAACATCGACCGCATCGCCGGCGGCTCCAGCGGCGGTTCCGCCGCCGCCGTCGCCGCGCGCATTGGACCGTTGTCCTACGGCACCGAAACCGGTTCATCGGTGCGCCGGCCCGCGTCCTATTGCGGCATCGTCGGTTTCAAACCGACCTTCGGCATCATCAGCCGCCACGGCTCCTTCCGCGGCGCCTGGAGCCAAGATCACGTCGGACTATTCGCCCGCACCGTCAAAGACATCGCGCTGGCCCTCGACCCCGTCGCCGGCTACGACGCCCGCGATCCGGCCAGCGTGCAACAAAATCCTCGCGCTTACGCGCAGCGACTCAGTGAAAACATAAAAGGCTTGCGTGTCGGCGTGCTGCGAAAATTTCTCGACGGCGTCGACGCGCCGGTGCGCGAGGCGTTTCTCGCCGCACTCAAAGTCTTCACCGACGCCGGCTGTAAGATCGTCGACATCGACGTGCCAGAGATCAGCTACGCGGCGATGACTTCCATGCTCACCAGCTCGGCCGAAAGCGCCGGCATCAATCGCCGCTGGTTTCGCGAACGCGCCCAAGACTACGTGCCCCATGTCGCCCGCGGTATCGCCGTCGGCATGGCCATCACCGCTGCGGAATATCTAACCGCCCAACGCGCCCGCCACCGCATCCGCGCGGCGGTCAGCGTAGCTTACGAGAAAATCGACATCATCGCCGCGCCGACTACCGCGCGCGTGGCACCGCCGCTGGCGCAAGGAGTCCAGGGCAACGGCGACGACTCGCGCCACGCCAGTTACAACCAGTCCAACCTATTGCGCTTCCCAAGCATGCTCGGTCTGCCCGGCTGCTCGCTGCCCATAGGGCTCAACCCCGATGGCTTGCCGATCGGCATGCAGCTCATCGGCGCATCCTTCGCCGATCAAACCGTCTTGAACGCCGCCGCGGCCTATCAGAGCGCAACCGACTGGCACACGCGCCGCCCCGCGCTCGCGAGTGCATAGAAGAAAGATGGTTCTCACCACGAAGGACACGAAGAGCACGAAGTTCGGAATATTAATTATTCCAACCCTTCGTGTCCTTCGTGCCTTCGTGGTGAAAGAGACCTTCTCCCTATAACAACTAAGGAGGATCGCATGGCAAAGAAACAAACCGCCCTCAGCCGTCGAGATTTCTTGAAACAGAGCGCCGCCCTCGGCGCCGGCGCGTTATTTACACCGCGCCTTTCCCGCGACGCCATGGCCGCTTCGCGCGAGCGCGTCACCATCTACCACAACACCGTCGCCGACTCGACTCATCCTTACAAACAAAGCTCAGGCTCGATCTACGGCAACTGGCAGCATGTCTTGGAACCGCTGGTGGAACTCGACTACAAGAAAAAGGATTGGGTCGGCGTCCTCGCCGAGTCCTGGCAGTTTCAGGGCAACCGCTGGGTCTTCAAACTGCGAAAGGGAGTCAAGTTTCACAACGGCGCGCCGCTGACATCCAAAGATGTCGCCCACTCGGTGGAAAAAATGCGCGACGAAAAAGCCGGCAGCCTGCAAGGTTCTAATTTTAAAGACGTGACGGAAATCCAAACGCCCGACGATCAAACCGTCATCTTCGTCACCAAACAGCCGCTAGCGATTTTTCTCGATCGTTTACGCAACCGCTTCATCACCAGCAAAATCGCCGGCGACAAATTCGGCGATCAATGGATCGACCACCCGATCGGCACCGGGCCGTATAAATTCGTCAGCTTTCAACGCGGCGGTAATCTGGTGTTCAGCCGCAACGACGACTATTGGGGCGGCAAGGCGGCCATCAAAGAGATCGTCTTCCGTAAAGTCACCGAAGACAGCGCGCGCCTCGCCGCCTTGGAGTCGGGTCAGGCGGACTTCATCAACGACGTGCCGGTGCACGAAGTGGCGCGCTTGGAGCGCCATCCGCGCCTGCGCGTCGACAAGATCGAAGGGCTGGAAATGTATTTTCTGATGATGAACGTCGCCTACAAGCCCTTCGACAACAAGCTCGTGCGCCAGGCGGTCAACTACAGCGTCGACGCCAACGCCATCGTGAAAAATATTTTCGACGGCCTGGGCTATCCGACTCCCGGTCCGGTGGGCGCCCAGGTGCTGGGCAGCGATACGAAACTGAAACGCTATCCCTACGATCCACAAAAAGCCAAGCAGCTCTTAAACCAAGCGGGTTACACCAACGGCTGCGACGTGCAGCTCTATTATTCCGCCGGCCGCTATCCCAAGGATCGCGAAGTTTGTCAGGTGATCGCCGCGCAGCTGGTCAAAGGCGGTTTCCGCGTCGAACTGATCTCGCAAGAGTGGGCGCTGTTCTGGGGACCCGAAGGCGTCAACGGCGGCAAGCTGCCTTTCTATTATAACAATCGCGGCTCGCTCACCGACGCCGATACATTTTACGATCAATATTTTCGCACCGGCACGACCAAGCGCTGCAACTACAGTAATCCGGCCTTCGACAACCTGATCGACGACGAACAACAAACCGCCGACAACAAAAAACGCGTCGCGTTGCTCCAGCAGGCGGGAAAAATTCTCATGGACGACGCCCCCTTCGTGCCGCTCTACAATCTCGCGGCGATCTTCGGCGCGGCGAAAAATCTCACCTGGAAAATGCGTCCCGATGAGAAAGTCCTCGGGTGGGACATGAAGATCGTCTGACGAGCAGCGAATCGTTTGCCGCGCGGTGCGCCAATCATGCGTGGCGACTCTCGGTGAATCGGCCTTGCGATACTGAGGCGACCGCGCGTTAGTGATATATTGGGTGCGGTCTATGGACAATGAGCAATTTGCCGAGCTGGCAAGCTGGATCACTCAAGCCGGGTTGGCGGGACAGGACGAAACCGCGACGTTGACTGGGCTCTGCGAGCGGCTGAATGCGCTCGGTGCCCAGCTAGCGCGCGCCAACATCGTCATCGACACGCTTCATCCGGTGTACCAAGGCCGCGCCTTCACCTGGAAACGCTCAACTCAACAAACCGCGCTCACCGAATTCGGCCGCAGCGACGAGCGCCTCAATCTTTGGGAGCGCAGTCCATTTTATAACCTTGAAGTTTCCGGCGCGCCGCAACTCCGGCGCCGCTTGAGTGGCGGCACGGCGTCGGAATTTCCGCTGTTCACGGATCTAATCGGCGACGGCATGACCGATTACCTCGCCATCGCCAATCGCTTTAGCGCCGAAGTGGCGATCGGCGATCTCGATTGCGTTTATTCCTCCTGAGCCACCGACGCGCCCGGCGGATTCGCCGACAGCGACATCGCGGATCTCATGCGGCTCGCGCCGATACTCGCCCTGACCATGAAATCGGCGTCGCTCACGCGCATCGCCAACACTTTGGCGCAAACCTATCTGGGCCGCGATGCCGGCCGCAAAGTCCTCGAAGGGCGCATCCAGCGCGGTGTCACCGAGCGCATCGAAGCGGTCTTATGGTTCAGCGATCTGCGCAACTACACGCGCATCAGCGACAGCGCCGAACCGGAACTGATCATTCCCCTGCTCAACGAATATGCCGAAGCGATCCTGTCGGCGATTCATGCTCACGGCGGCGACGTGCTCAAACTCATCGGCGACGGCACCTTGGCGATTTTTCCCGCCGGCGATCGCGCCAACGCCTGCCGTGCCGCCTTGGCGGCAGCCGCCGCCGCGCGCCAGGCCGTCGCCGTCGCCAATCACCGGCGCGCCGCGCAAAGTTTGCCGATCACCGACATGTATTTGGGATTGCACGTCGGCGATGTCTTTTACGGCAACATCGGCAGCCGCGAACGTCTCGATTTCACCGTCGTCGGCCCGGCGGTCAATGAAGTCAGCCAGATCGCCAACATGTGCCGCTCCGTCGACCAACCGATGCTGGTCTCCTCGCCCTTCGCCGCCGCGATCGGCGAACCCAACGGTCTATTGGTGTCGGTGGGACGATACGCGCTACGCGGCGTCGCCAAGCCGCAAGAACTTTTCACATTAGATCAAGAACCGGATGTGCCTGAGTGAATGCGGCGCACCTGGGTAGCGTCGTGCATTGAAGCAAAATGCCTCGCTCCCCCTTTTTCAAAGGGGGAAGTAAGTTTCGAAATCAGATCCCCTCTTTGAAAAAGAGCGGCTAGGGGAGATTTTCTCCGATGCAGCTAACTGGCGAACAACTTACTTCTGCGGCAAGACTTCCTTGATCAGCTTGAAGATCGGCGTGAGATCTTGGTACTCGGGTTTGGCCAGGTCGAAATATTTTTTCCCTGGGTCCAAGCGATTGGTAGGATCGACGTCATCTTTGGGAATATCGATGCGCCGCGAGTTGTGCGCGTCGGGACGGCCCCATTTCTGAATGGCGATTTGTCCTTCGCGCGACAGCAGCCAATTGATCAGCACCTTAGCCGCGTTGGCATGTGGCGCGCGCGCCGCTAACCCCAGAGTGCCCCCCGCCGCGCTAGTGCTGCCGCCCTCCTTCCACTCGTCGGTGTCGAAATAAGCGATCGGCAGCTGTTGCTGCACAGCCTTGCCCACTTCGGCGGCGGCGTTGCAGCGAATACAGATCGGCAATTTTCCGGTCGCCAGCCAGTCGGTCATCTGGCGCGCGTCACGGCTGATCGTCACCTGCATTTCGCCGTAGAGTTTCTTGATGAACGGCGCGCCGAGATCGGCATGATAGTAAAAATATTGCAGCGCCGCGCCCATGCCGAAGGTCCTCGGATCGAGCGAAGAAATCTTGCCCTTCCACTTCGGCTGCAGCAGATCCCAGTGGGATTTGAATTCGCCGGGATTGATCTGCTTGACGTTGTAAATAATTTGCCCCGCCTGCGAGTTGGCGTTGAAGGCGAAGATATAACGCCGCTCGGCATCGATGTAACGATGTTCGCCATCGTACCATTTCGACTGATCGACCACTTCCGGTAGCAGCAGCGCCGGCTTGATCGGATCGAGCACATGAGCTTTGTAAAACGCATCATGCAGCGAATTGGCGCCGGCGCTGATGACGTCGACCAGATACTTCTCGCCGCGCCGCTCGGCGAGCACCCGAGCCGCCAACTGGCCGCCGTTGATCAGCAACGTTGAGACTTTGATCTTGGGATATTTTTTCTTGAAGCCTTGAGCACCCGGTCGTATTCATAGCAGCAACCGTACAAGCTTACCTGCCCTTCCGACTCGGCAGCCCGCACGGTCTTGTCCCACTCCGCCTGCCAATTGGTCTGAGCGAAAACCAAGTTGGCAGTTGCTGCAAGCAAAACAGCAACAACGAAAAAGTAACGAAACTCGATTTTCACGAAGCGACCAAAGTTGTCCGAACCCCTCACCATTCTTCTAATGGCTACCGCAGATCACATTGAGCACCGCTTGGCGCTTTTCCTCTTTGACGATTTTAAGCGCGCGCTTGAGCGCCGGCAAAACTTCCTGCGGATCGTCGATCATCTCGCCGTAGCCGCCATGCGCTTCGACGATTTTTTCATAGCGCGGCGACGGCGCCAGCGCGGTCAACGGAAAATTTCCCGTGCTCACCGCCCAGCCGTCAGGCATCACCTGTTGGGTCGCCGCCTTGGTCGAGTGCCAGATCGAGT
>SHYW01000122.1 GCA_009692615.1 Deltaproteobacteria bacterium
CGGCCTCAACCACGGTGATCTCGCTGCGATATACTCGTTGAATTACGTCTAGTCGTTTCTCGTCTTTCATTGTCAGGGTTGTCATCCTTCCACCCTGACATAATTACGTTGCCGTTAACCCCTGACATAATCACTTTGCTACAACAGTTCCCAATAAAGTAATTGACCTTGCCAGGGAGTTGTTCTAGCCCCGATACTTCGGCATCTCGGTTGGCACCGACAAGCTTCATGCGCAGCACCGAAGATTTTGGCTGTTCGATTGGCGATTCTGGATTGAGCTGCTTCCTCCTCGCCATCGGATTTCTGACTATTGCCTGCTGCCTGCTGCCTACTGCCTGATGCCTCGCTCAGCACCATCACCGATTCCGTCGCGGTCAAGAACATTGTATAGCCGCTGCCACGCGCAATGAACTTAACTTGCTCGTCAGTCTGGCCTTGGTTGGTCTCGAAGCTCAACGGCGCTTTTAGAAACGTAGCCTGAATACGGCTCTTCGCGGCTTCGGAAATTTTTTCGGGGATGGGATTGATCGGTACTGTCGCGCTAACAGGGGTTACAAGAAAAAACGCGAGGAAGAGGAGACATTCACACACACGACTTAGCCGCTGTAATATCATACTGCTAATTCTCATGTTTCTCTCCTCGGCGCGCTTTGCGCGGTTACGCGAGTTGATTCTGATCCGACTATGCAATCCAAAAATAACAAAAGCCCGCATGGGGATGATCCCCACCGGGCTTTGTTGTCGATCGTCAAAGTTGCATTGCCACCGAAAGCCCGGCGGTCTATTCACTATCGAGAGCGGGCGGCTTCTAACACGCGCGGAGACGCGCTGTCAAACGGCGAGCAAAGAGGGCGGGTTTCAAACCCGCCCCTACAATTCGGAAATCTTTTTTGCGAACGGCGCCTGTGGTGAGTCCGTCGAACCACGCCCCGATCGCCCTGAGCGTGTCGAAGGGTGCGGCCAAATCCTCTCGGCCTTCGTGTGTCGTTCACCGCGGCGCGACCAAAATCTCATCGCGCGGAAAGTAATCCATGATCTCAGCGCCGTTTTTAGTAACCACCAACATATTTTCCAAACGCGCGCCACCGACTCTGGTTTCGCCTTCGCGCGATTCGACGGCGAGCGTCATGCCCTCTTCGAAAACTTGCGGATGATCGAAGGACCACAAGCGATTGATGATCGGGATATCGTAGCCGGTGTTGGTGCCGAGACCGATGCCGTGGCCGATTTCGCTGGCGAGGATTTCTACTTCGCTTTTGTAACCCCACTTGGTCGCCGGCGGAAAATGTTTCGCCGCGTCCGCCGTGGTCTTCCCCGGTTTGATTTCGGAAATGACTAAATCGAGCCGATCGCGAACTTCTTTATACCAGTCTTGTTCCTTCGCCGTCGGCTTTCTGCCGACAATGAAAGTCCGATAGGTGCAGCTGCCGTAACCCATGTAAGTCGCGCCGCAGTAGGAGCCGTAAACCATGTCGCCGAACTGAATTACCCGGCTGGTGGCGTGCGGTCCGCGATCGAAAGTCGTCGGCCCGGTGCGCCAGCCGCCGGGCACCGAACCTTCCAGTCCCATCTCCCAGCCGGCGCCGGAAGCGATGCGCATCAAATCGGTGTCGCGAATGCCGGGTTTCAAATTTTCCCAGACCCGATACCAGACGCCGTCGACCATGGACGCGCAGGTTTTTAGACAATTGATCTCGTCTTGGTTCTTGATCATGCGCGCTTCGAGCATGAGGTTGCGCGAGTCGACGATGGTTTTCACGCCGGCAGCGGTCAAAGCTTCGCGCGCATTGCCGTCGAAACTGCCGAGCGCCAATTTTTCGCCCAGCAGGCCGCGCTTTTCCAATTCAAATTTAATTTCTCCGGCGAACGCCTTCGCTTCGTCGGCGCAAGCGCCGGGACCGGGCGCGCCGCTCAACCACGAATGCGCCGGCCGCCATTCTTTGATCCACGGACACTGATCCGGCATCTGATGAAAATATCCATCGTGCTCGTACATCACCGGATCGTGCTCGGCGAAGAACAACACATAGCGGCACATCGGATAAGTGAAACCGCGCAGCGCGGTGAGATAACGAATGTTGTGATGATTGGCTTCGAGCAGTGCCGCGACGCCGTGCTTTTTCATGATCGCTTGCGCTCGCGCCACGCGCTGAGTCCGCATACGCTCAGTATTGAGCCGCTCTTGCCAATCCGCGGTCTCCGGACCGAAAGTCAATTTGGATGAATATTGCACCATAATCGCTCTCCTGAAAATATTTAGCGCAAACCTACCTGGAACCAGTTTTCGCTTCAACCGTAAACATCGCCTAGCAGACGATCCCATCGCAGTGCGCCCTAGCAAATATACGTCATGCCGGCGACGGCCGGCATCCATCCCCGCACCCGTCCTGGATTCCGGCCTGCGCCGGAATGACGGAAAGACAGGCTAATCGTTTAGCCGAAAGACCCTTGATTGCCAAGCATGAACGAATGTAATCTGAATCGAAGTGAACCTCACTGGAATGAAACATTTTGTACGGATCATCGCTTGTTTTGGCATCCTCAACGTCTCGGCATTGGGCGCCGTTGCCGCCGAACGGATCACCGCCGCTTACACCAGTATCGCCGCCGCCTACGCGCCGTTCTGGGTCGCCAAAGACAAAGCCATCTTCGACAAGTATAATTTCGACACGCGCTTGATCTACATGCGCGGCACCGTGCCGACTCTGGCGGCGCTGGCCAACGGCGAACTCGACTTCGTTCAGTCCGGCGCGTCGCCGTTCATTCCCTACGCCGCCAAAGGCGGCGACGTCGTGCTGCTCGGCTGCCTGGCGAACAAAGTCATCGACTACGTGCTCATCGCCCATCCTTCGATTAGCAGAATCGAACAGCTGCGCGGCAAGAATATCGGCATCAGCCGAGTCGGCGATCAGACCCATCATTACGTGCGGGAAATTCTCAAACGCTACGGCATCGCCATCAAAGACGTGCGCCTGGTGCAAACCGGCCTGCAACCGGAGCGGGTCGCGGCGCTGCGCCAAGGCTTGACCACCGCGAGCATTCTCAACCGGCCCAACAATCTGCCGCTGGAGCAAGAGGCTTTTAAACGATTGCTCGACATCGAAGATTTAAAACTGCCGGCCGGCGTGCGTTGTCTGATCACGACCAAGAAAATCATCAAAGCCAAACCAGCGATGGTGGAAAATTTTGTCATGGCCTGGCTCGAATCCGTGCGCTTCATCCTCACGCAAAAGCGCGAGACCAGACAGGTCATCGCCAAATACACGCTCAACAACGACGACGTGCACTTGGAAGAAGCCTGGAACACGCTTGCGACACAGACCGAGATCCCGCCCTACGCTTCGATCAGCCAGCTCCAAGGCCAAACCAACATGATGGCCGAAGACCAACCCGACTTGGCGAAATTCGACGCCAAAGTGATGGTCGACAACAGCGTGATAAAAAAATTGGAAGATTCCGGCTGGACTAAGAAACTGTTTCGCTGAGACGAGAGATTATTACTCACCACGAAGGCACGAAGAGCACGAAGTTCGGAGAGAAAATTTTCCGAAACCTTCGTGTCCTTCGTGCCTTCGTGGTGAAAATCTTCTTCTCTTTATGGCACTGCCTTGGCGACTTCGGCGAGAATACTGCCATCGATCAACGCTTCCGCTTTCAAATTCTTCGCCGCCGGCACCGTCGGCACCAGCGAGTCGATGGCGTAGCGCAAGCCTTCGATCGGCAAGGTGGGAAACGGTTCGAGAAATTTCTCCGAGTTGAAGCGATAGTTTTCGTCGATGATCGCTTTATCCTGTAGGCGCAGATTCTTGGCCAAGACCTTCTTGCTGAATTCCGGGTCGTCTTGGATTTTTTTCATGCTCGCCACCAACGCGCGCACGAAGCGCACGGCCACCGGCCGCCGTTCTTTTAAAAACCCACGGCGCACGGCGCTCATGTTGCCGACGACTGGAAAATTCAAAGTTTCGATATCGAGGACGCTTTTGAAACCGTCTTTTCCCAGCGTCATGGCGAAGGCGAGATTCAAGATCGTCGCCGCCACCCGGCCATTTTTCAGCGCCATGGTTCGATCCGCCTGACCGCCGGTGGAAATAACCCGGACATCCGTATCGGCGTTCATACCGAGCCTCTTCATCTCCAGCCGCAGATAAAAATGCGACACATCGTGAATCCGCGCGATGCCGACCACTTTGCTTTTCAGCTGTTCCATCTTGTCGATGCCCGGCGCGGCGACGATGCGGTACTGCATGCGGTTGTAAACGCTGGCGATGAACTGCAAGTCCGCGCCGCTGGCCATGGCGCCGATGACGTTGTGCGGAATGCAGTAAAGCAAATCGATCTCGCCGGACACCAACGAGGAAACCGCCGGATTGCCCTGAATCCAGATCTGCTCGACATCCAATCCTTCGCGCGCGTAGAAACCGGCGTCTTTCGCCAGCCACAGGGGTAGAATCGCGCCGCCGATATAACAATTGCTAACGCGCAACTTATCCGCGCCGTTGGCCGGCGCTGCAAAGAGCGAACCCAGCGCCACCAGCGCAATCAGCGAAACCCTCGCCACAATCGTTTTTTGTATCGTCATAGCGCCGACACTAGCGTGGAGTTATTTTCGTATCAAGCATCGCTTGCTATCTTGTGGCTGCCTGGTTACAGAAGAAAAATAATGAAATTTGGTATTGGAAGCTTTGCCGCCACGCTGCTGTTCGTCAGCGCGGCATCGACCAGCTTCGGCGCCGAACCCGCGCTGGAGAAAGTCCGCATCGCGGTATCGTCGAAATCGTTGGGCTTCCTCGACACCTGGGCGGCCAAAGAGCGCGGTTTTTTCCGCAAGCATGGCCTCGACGCCGAGATCATCGCCATGCGCCCGCCGCTCACCATCGGCGCCTTGCAAGCCGGTGAGATCGATTATGCCATCGGTGCCAGCACCACTTCGCGCGGCGCCATTTCCGGCGCGCCGGTGCGCATTGTTAGTTTAGCCTTGCGCTCGTCGTTTCATACGCTAGTCTCTCGGCCCGCGATCAAAACCATCGCCGATATGAAAGGCAAGACCGTCGCCGTCACCATCGGCGCCGCCGATGACTTCGTCGCGCGCCACCTGTTGCGCCGCGGCGGCGTCGATCCGCGCGAAGTTAATTTCGTCAACATGGGCGGATCGGAGACGCGCTTTCCCGCTTTATACAACGGCACCATCGACGCTTCGCCGCTGTCGCTGCCGTTTTTCCTCGTCGCCAAGAGACAAGGCTACAATCTGCTCGGCACCGCATCCGACGTTCTCGACATGGCGACGGTGGGCATCGGCACATCGCTGAAAAAAATTTCGCAAGAACGCGAGCAGGTAAAAAATTGGTTCGCGCTCAGCTCGACACCCTGCGCTGGATCAAGAGCCAGAAAAATGAAGTCGTGCCGTTCCTGCAAAAGTTTTACGGCCTCGACGAAGCGATGGCGGTGGCATCCCACGCGATCTATGCCAAGTTGATCATCGACGACGCCCGCCCGCTGGCCGAGGCCATCAAAACCGTGCTCGACCAACAGGGCAAACCCGATTTGCCGCTCGACCGCGTGGTCGACGCTTCGGTGGTCGAAGAAGTATTGCGTGAACGGCGATAGAATATAGAGCTTCGCCCGACTTTGGTGTAGATAATGTGTCAAGTTCAATTCGTTTTGTTCACCACGAAGAGCACGAAGGACACGAAGGTTTCGGAGAATATTATGTCCGAACTTCGTGATCTTCGTGTCCTTCGTGGTAGACAGGTTGTTACAATAACCCCGAAAGACCAGAACCATGGCTGACAACAATATTCGCATCATCGACATCGACGGCCATGTGCGCGAGGCCGACGACTTGTTCGAAAAATATTTGGAACCGCCGTTCCGCGCGCGCGCGCCGAAGATCGAGAAAGTCGCCAACGGCCAGCTCCTGTTCAAGCTCGAAGGCGAGCGTCATCACCGCCGCCCGGACGAGTCTCCGTTTCGCGTCAAAGACGACGGCTCGCCGGTCAACGAAGGCCGCCATCTCGCCACTAATCCGCAGCAGCGCCTTGAAGCAATGGACCGCGACCGCATCGAGCGCGGGCTGCTATTTCCCTCTGCGGGTTTGTATTTAGCCTCGGTCGAAGAAGACGCCTACGCCGCGGCGCTCTGCCGGGCTTACAACAATTGGCTCTACGATTACTGCGGCGGCGACCGCAAACGATTGATGGGCGTGGCCGCGGTGCCGGTGCAGGATGTCAATTTGGCGATCGCTGAAGCGAAGCGCGCGGTCAACGAATTGGGCTTCAAAGGCATCTTCGTCCGGCCCAATCCGGTCAAAGGCCGCAACATCGACGATTCTTATTACGATCCGCTCTACAAGACCGTCGTCGAGCTCGGCGTGCCGCTGTTGATCCACGAAGGTTCCGGCGCATTCATGCCAACCGCCGGCGCCGATCGCTTTGTCGGCCAATGGTTTTTTACCCACACGATATCGCACCCGTTGGAACAGATGCTGGCGAGCTTAAGTTTGATCTGTCGCGGCGCGCTGGAACGCAATCCCGAGTTGCAGAGCGTCTTTCTCGAAGCCGGCGCCGGCTGGCTACCCTACTGGCTCTGGCGCATGGACGAACACTACGAAGTGCTGCCGTTTCAAGTGCCGTGGTTGAAAATGAAACCGAGCGACTACTTTCGCCGCCAATGTTTCATCTCTTTCGAAGCCGACGAAACCCGCCTCGGCCAAGTGATCGAATCCATCGGCGCCGATCGCGTCGTGTTCGCTTCCGATTATCCACACTGGGACGCGACATTTCCCGGCGTCACCGATATAATTTTGAATCGCCAGGATCTAGACGCCGACACGCAGAAAAAAATTATGGGAGAGAATGCCGCGAAGTTGTTGAGGCTGGATTAACACAAAACCTAAAACAGGATCTTAAGGAGGCACTATGGCAGATATTCCGAAACTGGTTTCCTCGATGGGCCGCGCCGAGCATGATAAAATTTTCGTGCGCGACTATGATTTAAACAAAGACCTGCTCGGCAAGATCAGCTTCTCGCAAATGGTTTGCCTGATGCTCCAGGGCCGGTTACCGACCGCCGACGAAGGCAAGATGATCGACTCGATGTTGATCGTCTTGGTCGACCACGGCATGACCACCGGCGCCGCCGCCGCGCGCATGACCTTTCACTCGGCGCCGGAAGCGATCCAAGGCGCCGTCGCCGCGGCGATTCTCGGCGCCGGCAGCGTCCATCTCGGCTCATCGGAATACTGCGCCAAGATGCTTAACGATGCCTTGTCAAAAGAAGCTAAAGACGCCGACCTTGACGCCGTCGCGCTCAAAACCGTCGAGAAGCGGTTGGCGAACAATCAACTCATCCCGGGCATCGGCCACGGCATCCACACCGATGGCGATCCGCGCGCCGCTCGTTTGTTCGAAGTCGCCCAGGAAACCAAAGTCCATGGCCGCAACTGCGAGCTGTTGAAAAAGATCGGCAAGATTGCCGACCAAAAAGTCGGCAAGCACTTGCCCGTCAACGTCACCGGCGCCATCGCGGCGATCTCCCAAGATATGGGCTTTCACTGGCAGATGTCGAAAAGCTTCGCGATTCTCGGCCGCGCCCTCGGCGGCCTCGCCCACGTCGGCGAAGAAATCCGCCGGCCCATCGCGCGCGGCATTTCCAACATGATCCGGGATAATTTGCACTATGAGCCAGAGAAATAGTTTTGAGTTGTTAGTTTTTAGTGTTTAGTTATATCGGAAAAGTCTTGAACTCAGGTGGATCCACATAATGCTTCGAATCCGTCAAATGGTTTTCATCATCACGCTGCTCGCGTTGGCTCAGCCCGCCCACGCCCAGCTGCGCAAAATCAACATGGCCTACACCGCCACGAGCCCCTACCAAGCCGTGGTGGTGATCGCCAAAGACGCCGGCTTTTTTAAGAAGTACAACCTCGACGTCACTTTGATCTTCATGGGCGGTGGCTCCCTTGGCATTCAAGCAATGATGGGTGGCGACGTGCCGATGATCATCGCCGACGGCTCGGCAGCGGTGGGCAGCCGGTTGGCCGGTAGCGATGCGGTGGTGATCGCCAGCTTTCTTAATACGTTTCCCTATAGCGTGGTTTCGCTACCGGAGATCAAAAAAGTGGAGCAGCTCAAAGGCGGGCGCATCGCCATCAGCCGCTTCGGTAGCGCCGCCGATACCGGCGTCAAGATGGCGCTAGCGAAAGCTGGGCTCAATCCCGATCGCGACATGACGCTGCTGCAGATTGGCGCGCAAACGGCTCGCTTCTCAGCGCTGCAAGCGAAAACCGTCGAGGCGACCATCATCACGCCGCCATTTACGCTGACAACCCGAAAACTTGGCTATCCAACGCTACTCGACATGGCCGATCAGAACATCACTTTTCAAATGGGCGGTCTGCTGTCGACGCGCGGTTATTTGAAGTCCAATCCCGACACGGCGCAATCGGTCATGCGCGCGCTCGCCGAGGCGATTCACTTTTACAAAAAATGAAAAGGATGCGAGTCTAAAAATCCTCGCCCGCTATCTGAAGATCGATGACCGCGACGCCTTGGAAGAAACCCACCGAGAGGTGGCGTTGAGAGTCGTGCCGGAAAAGCCCTATCCGACGCTGGCGGGCATCCAAACCATTCTCGACGAACTCGGCAAAAGAAACCCAAAGGCTAAAACCATGCGGCCCGAAGATTTCGTCGACTCGACTTTAGTCAAAAAACTGGACGACGAAGGACTCTTCGAGCGTCTGTACAAGAGGTGATCCCTTCTATGAGTAACTGTGTAAATCATTTGCTCCGGCTCGGCGCCCTGGCGATGCTGTCGCTCACCGCGACGCTGTCGGCCCACGCCCAGCTGCGCAAAATCAACATCGCCTACACCGCGACCAGTCCCTATCAAGCGGTGTTGATCGTCGCCAAGGAAGTCGGCTTGTTCAAAAAGCACAACCTCGATCCGACCTTAGTCTTCACCACCGGTGGATCGTTGGGCATTCAAGCGATGCTTGGCGGCGATGTCGCCATGACTTTGTCGGATGGTTCCTCTTCCGTCGTGAGTCACCTCGCCGGTGTCGATGTCCTGGTCATCGCCAGTTTATTGAACACGTTCCCCTACAGTTTGATCTCGCTGCCGGAGATCAAGAAAGTCGATCAGCTCCGAGGTGCCAAGATCGCCGTTAGCCGCTTTGGCAGCGCGACGGATCTGAGCGTCAAGATGGCGTTGGCAAGACTGGGATTGAATGCTGAAAAAGACGTGACGCTCTTGCAGATCGGTGTGCAGACCGCGCGCTACGCCGCCATGCTCTCGAAAAACGTCCAGGCCACCATCATTACGCCGCCCTTCACGCTGACGGCACGCAAGGCTGGAATGAATACTTTGATCGACATGTCCGAGCTGAACATCCCGTTTCAATTGACCGGCCTGTTGGCGTTGCGGCCTTACTTGAAAAATAATCCCGAAATCGTGCTGTCGGTCATTCGAACCTTGTCCGAGGCCATTCACTTTTACAAAAGAGAAAAGGAAGCGACGATCAAAATCCTCGGCAAATATTTGAAAACCGACGACCGCGAGGCGCTCGAAGAAACTCACCGCGAGATCGCCATCAAGGCATTGCCGGAAAAACCCTATCCGACGTTGGCGGGGATCAAAACCATTCTCGACGAAACCGCCTTGCGCAATCCCAAAGTCAAAGGCATGCGGCCGGAAGACTTCGTCGATTCGAGTTTCGTCAAAAAAGTCGACGACGAAGGGTTGTTCGACCGGCTCTATAAAAGATAAGCGGCTTCAGACTTTTGTGTGAATATCGATAATGTGTCATGTTCACTGGAATTTCTTACACCACGAAGAGCACGAAGGACGAGAAGGGTTCGGAAAAATAATTCTCCGTCCTTCGTGCTCTTCGTGTCCTTCGTGGTGAAACCATCTTCAACGCAAACCGGAAAGAAGCAAAAAAATTGCCGTAGCGGCAAACTTTTCTAGCAAAAGGAGAATCTCAGTGATTCGACGAGCCTGGTTCATCGCGCTATTCCTGTTTTTCACTCAGCAGAGCCAAGCCGACGCGGCTGATCCGGGGGAGTTCACCGCCTGCGGCGTCGTCAGCGCCGCCGACGCGGAAAAATTTGTCGGCGGGCCTCTCGAAGTCAAAGAGTTCGCCAAACTGCCCACCGCCAACGCACCGGGGGCGTATAATTCGATCTGCACCTCCATTTCCAAAGGCGGCGATTTCGCCGACGCCTTTCCGGCGGCGCGCCTGCTCGACTTGACGCTGCACTTCCTCGACACCACCGATGCGATGGCCGCGATTTACGAAAACTCTCTCGGCCAATATGCCGAGGCGATCAAGTCCCCCGAAGCGCCGCTCAAAAATGCCACGATCTCCCCGCTGCCGGGATTCGGCAACAAAGCCTTCGTCCTCGAAGCGGTCACCGATAAATCCACCGGGTACAAGTCGGTGCTGATCGTTTTTTATAAAGGCCGCATCGGCGGTAGCATCGCCGCATGGAAAAAGCCGGAGTCGGCGTTGGAGACCACCAAAGCGGTTTTGAAATTCATTCTTGGCCGGCTGCCGTGACCCGACCGGCAATCGTCACGCCGCCGCGCAATCGCGCCGGTTCAACGACAGCAAGACCGACGATGAAGTTTCGCATCTCACTAGCTCTATTTTTAACCCTGACGATTAATACCAGCCGCGCCGCCGGGGCCGCGGAGCCTGCCGATCTGGTCGCCTGTGCGACGGTAACCATGATGGAGGCTGAGAAATTTATCGGCGCGCCCTTGGACGTCACCAAGATCGACAAGAAAATCATGCTCAATGCGCCGTGGAGCCATGACTCATCATGTACGTACATGCCGCAGGGAGTAAAAACCGACGATCCCACGGCGCTCGACCGCTTCCTCGACGTGAGCTTGCGATTCTTCCCAACCGCACAAGCCGCGCAAGCGATTCACCAGGCCACCCTGGAGCAATTCCGCAAAATGGCCGGCAGCCCTGAAGCCCCATTCAAAATTGTCGCCATCAATCCGGTTGATGATTTCGCCGACGCCTTTTACGTTGAAATGCAGACCGATCCTAACTCCGACTTTAAATCCGCCACGATCATGTTCGTCAAAGACACCATCGGCGGCGCCGTCAGCGCCTGGAGGAAACCCGAGTCATCGTTGGCGTTGACGAAAATCATCCTGCAACATGTGCTGGCCAAACTGCCCTAACCGAGTCCATCAAAATATTCACCTTCGCCAAGAAAGCGCGCCGTAGGGGCGAAAAAACTTTCGCCCTCTTCGTGCTAAGTGAACATTTCTCCAAAAGCAGCGCCCGCCGAATTCACAACCAGCTGTAGAAAATCTCCAGCGCCAATGTTAGGAGGAATAAGCTCTACCGCAACCGCGCAAAGGAAACCTCCATGCTCACACCGATCAAGATCGACAACCGCATCGACGCCTTTCTCGGCGTCCCCGAAGGTATCGGCAAACGTCCGGTGGTGATTCACATGCACGAGCGTTACGGCATCGTGCAGCACACCATGGACCTGGGCGAGAAGTACGTCGCCGCCGGCTACTTGACCATCGTGCCGGATTATTTTTCCCGCTTCACCGCCGACCGCAAAGCGTTAGCCGAAGGCAACGACCGCTGCGAGTTGAGCGACGACGAAGTGCTGCTCGATACCGACGCGGTGATCGCCTACCTGCGCGACCTGCCGCGCGCCGACCTGAGCAAAGTCGCCATGTCCGGCGTCTGCCAAACCGGCCGTCAACCGATTCTGGTCGGCGCTAAACGCGACTATTTGAGCGCCGCGGTCGTGCTCTACGGCGCGGTTTACGACGCCGACTGGAAGGGCCACGAAATGCGCCCGGAGTCGATCGAGCAACTGATGCCGCAAATGAAATGTCCGCTCACCGCGGTGTTCGGCGAACTCGACAATCTGATTCACCTAAACAACGTCGTGCGCATGACCGCGGTGCTGGCCGCGGCCAAAAAAAGTTTCGGCATCCGCGTCTATCCCGACGCGCCGCATGGTTTTTTGAACGACACCATGCCCGGCCGCTACCGCCAACCGCAAAGCGACGCGGCTTGGAACCAAATCACGTCGTTTTTAACATCGGTATTCGCCGGCGAATGGAAAAAAGAGCGCGCCACCTGGCGCTTCGAAGCCGACAGCTCCCTCGACTACAACTTCGCGGCCATGAAACGGTGGGAGTAACGGCGCTATACGCCGCATACCAGATTCCAAATTCCAGATTCCAGATTACAGATTCGGGCTCAATCTGGAATATTGAATTTGGAATTCACCTGTCAAGCATGCTTGACAGGTGCGGCGGTGCCGCATACATTCTGCTTCACTATTCGCCAAGGAGCGCCGCACGGCTAAACAAGACCAAGAAGCCGTCGACCTGGTGTCGGTCGACGACTCCAACCCACTGAGCACCAACTGGCTGTGGCAGCGCACTCGTGAATTTATCGGCGAGTGGCTCGGCGTCATCGGCGTGGCGATATTTTTTCTCGGCTGGGAACTCTCTACCCGGTTTGAGATCATCAATCCTTTCTACTTTCCGCCCATCAGCAAGATTCTCGTCAAAGGCTACGAGATGTTCGCCGCCGGCGCGATCTGGGAGCATATGTGGTTCAGCCTGACCAACTTCTCCATCGGCTTCGTCGTATCCGTGATTTTAGGCGTCGTCATCGGCGTGCCCATGGGCTGGTATCGAACGGTACACAAAGCCTTCGATCCGCTGCTGTCGGGAATCTACGCCACGCCGTTGATCGCGCTCTTACCGTTGATCATCATGATGTTCGGTCTCGGCGCGGTGTCGAAAATCATCATGACGATTCTCGCCGCCGTGTTTCCGATCTTGATCAATACCATGGTCGGCATCGCCAACACCGACACCCGGCTGATCACCATGGCGCGCGCTTTCGGCGCGCGCGATAGCCAGATCTTCATGAAAGTATCGATGCCCGGCTCCCTGCCTTACATCGTCGCCGGCATGCGCGTCGCGCTCGGCCGCGCGCTGGTCTACATCGTCGTCGCCGAACAGTACGGCGCCGCCACCGGGCTCGGCTACTTGAGTTCGCTGGCGGCACAGCGTTTTCAGATGGCTGCGATGTTCGTGCCGATCATTCTCATCGCCGCCATGGGCGCAACCCTCAACGAAGTGCTCAAGACCGTCGAGCGCCGTCTCGACAAGTGGAAACCGCAAAAATAGTTTTGACCATGCTCACCGCACGGAGAAATCGATGAAACAGATTTTACGATTCACGGCATCGTTACTGTTGGTTCTAACGGCCGCGAGCACTTCGCAAGGCGCCGAAACGTTGCGCAAAATGACCGTCGGCCAAGCCGGCGTCAATCCCGGCTCCGGCCTGTTCTCCATCGCCGTCAAAGAAGGCTTTTACAAAAAACACGGCCTCGACGTCGAGATCACTAGAACCAACACCACCGCCGCCGTGCAAGCGATGATGGCGAACAAGATGGACATAGCGACCGGCGCCGGCTTCGCGGCGTTTTTGACCGCCGATTTGGAAGGGGCACCGCAACATTTTCTGTTGATAGGCTCTTGGGTAAACGTCTTTCCTTACAAAATCATGGCGCAAAAAGGCATCAAGCAGATCGCCGACTTGAAAGGCAAAACCGGCCATGTCGGCGCGCCCTTCGGCACCATTCCCGATATCGCCCTGCGTTTCGCTTTGAATCGCCTGAAGATCGATTCGGAAAAGGATGTTAAGTTAGTGCAGCATTCGAGCGCCGACCCCGCGAGCATTCTCGCCGCCATGGACAAGGGCGAAGTGCAGTTCGGCATCTTCGCGCCGCCCTTCGATTTGATCGCCGAGCGGCGCGGCTACGAAATGCTCTTGGCGTTGCCCGGGCTGGGAATTCCCTGGCAACAGAACGGCGAGATTTTGCCGGCATCCTATCTGAAGGCCAATCGCGATAACGTCGTGCGCTTCATGCGCGCCACCGCCGAAGCATCGAAGTTTTTTTTCGAACACAAAGAAAAAACCATCGAGGACATGCTCGACTATCTCGGTCGGCCGCGCGACGAAGTCGAGTACGCTTATAACCAATACAAACGCTGGGCCGACAAGAGCCACCGGCCCCAGCTCGATACCGTCAAGACCACCCTCGAAGCGATCAAGAAAACCACGCCAAAAGCCGCCGGTGCCAACGCCGCGGCGTTTATCGACACCAGCATCGTCGATCAGTTGGTGAAGGAAGGGTATTACAAGTAGATTCGTCTTTCGTCGAGGATCGAAGATGGAGGATAGAGGATCGCGATCTTCGATCTTCCATCCTCTATCATCGGCCTTTTCGCGCCGCGCGATTTGACCGCACGGCAGTCGAGTGTTAGCATCCGCGCAGTTTTATCCAAGGAGAATTAGTTTCGTGAAATTTTATAATTTCGATTTGCTCGCCTATCCCCATGTTCCCACCGATGCGCCGCGCACGCCGGTGCCGAGCAGTTTTTTCGATCCGATCAAAGGTTCCGCCAATTACGCCGAGCATCTCGAAGAGATGACCTACTGCGAAGAACTCGGATTCGACGGCGTGGTCTTCAATGAACATCACTACAGCGCCTACGGCACCATGCCGTCGCCCAACTTGATCGCCGCGGCGCTCAGCCAGAGAACCAAGAAAATCAAAATCGGCGTCCTCGGCAACATCTTGCCGCTGCGCAATCATCCGGTGCGCGTCGCCGAAGAGTACGCCATGATCGATTGTCTGAGCGGCGGCCGGTTGATCGCCGGCTTCGTGCGCGGCATTCCGCCGGAATATATTTGGTACGGCGTTAATCCGGCGGAATCGCGCGGCCGCTTTCAAGAGGCATTCGACTTGATCATGACCGCCTGGACCAAACCGGTGTGGAGCCACGAGGGAGAATTTTTCAAACTGCACGACTGCGCCATCTGGCCGCGCCCCATGCAGCAACCCCATCCGCCGATCTGGATCGCCGCGCGTAGCGCCGAATCGGTCGAGTGGTGCGTCGAGCGCCACCTACCCTGCGCGCAAGTTTATCAAACCACCGGCCAGATCGAAGACACCTTCGACTACTATCGAAGCAAGGCGAAAGAATCCGGCTGGGACGCCAAGCCGGAACAGTTCATTCTGTGCCGCCACATCTACATCGACGACACCGAGCAAAAAGCCCAAGCGAACATCGAGGCCGCGATGGCTTATTTTTTCACCGTCTTCAATCGCGGCTTTAACGAAGCGATCAACAAAGACGCCGTCGACAAACAGCTGCAAGCCGCGCTCACCAGCGAACGTTCCTTCAGCTATTTCCGCGAAGGCAACCGCGAGCGTTTCGACTTTTCAAAAATGGATATCGACGGTCTGATCAAGAGCGGTTATCTGATCGCCGGCAATCCCGACAGCGTCGCCAAACAGATCCAAGACCAAATGAAACAAGTCGGCGCCGACCATTTCATGGGCATGTTCCATATCGGCAACCTAAAGCATGAAAAGGTGGTCAACTCGCTGGAGCTGTTCACCAAAGAAGTGATGCCAAGATTGCGCTAAGCACTACTTCAAGCGCATCGGATCCCAAACGCCACGCAGGGTCGCCTATCGTGGCGTTTGTCATTTTAATCCGGCGATCGCTTTGCTTGACAGACCGGTGACCGTCCCATAATGGTGCAAGGAACTCGCTGAACGCCCGACCAAGCCGATAATGCCGCTCTATCAACTCGACGAACCCGGAGGAAATCATGACCCTGTTACTCAGCAACGAAGAAATCGATTCCATGCTCGATGTTTCCATGGTGCTCGACGCGGTGGAGAAATCGCAGCGCGCGATGGCGTCAGCGGAAGCCTTGAGCAGCCCGCGGGTCGACACCCTGGCGCCGACCGTTAGCGGCGAAGCATCGGCAATTTACAGTTTGAAAAGCATGAGCGGGCTATGGCCCGAGGCCGGCGTGGCGGCGTTACGCATCAACAGCGACGTGCTGGTGTG
>SHYW01000123.1 GCA_009692615.1 Deltaproteobacteria bacterium
GTGCGGCCTCAACCACGGTGATCTCGCTGCGATATACTCGTTGAATTATGTCTAGTCGTTTCTCGTCTTTCATTGTCAGGGTTGTCATCCTTCCACCCTGACATAATTACGTTGCCGTTAACCCCTGACATAATCACTTTGCTACAACAACCCACGGTTTTTGCTGTTGTGGGGGTTCCCGGTTTTCGAGTAGAGTATCCGCAGATTACGTGTTGGATCAATGAGGATTTCCTAGCCGAGTACCGAGCACATGCGAATACGCGATATGCGGCCGCTAGTTGCCCATTTGAGGCTTTCGATGTTCTTGCAGATATTCAACGCGACTCTGGAAACAAGTACATGTATATTGCTCCGATCGGTACCAAGCCTCATGCCCTCGGAGCGATATGTTATGCATTGCGCAATCCGGATACCACCGAAATAATGTATGATAACCCGATTCGAAAGCCGGGCCGCACCGCGGGGATCGGTCAAATGCATGTCTATATGCTGAAGCCCTCCTATGTCGCACTATGATCTAGACCGGTATTATACGCCGGCGAACTTGGCTCGATCCATTGTCGAGCTTTCCGACCTAGAACGCATTGGAACTTGTCTCGATGCCGCATGCGGCGACGGAAGTCTGCTCGCAGCAGCAAGAGACGTATATTCAGATGTTCAGTGTATGGGAATTGATGTTGATGCCTCCGCGATTTTGCGTTTGAGGAAAAGGCATCCAACGTGGATTTTGTCGCATGCGGATGCGCTTGCCAATTCAGCTTGGAAACGAGCGCGAGCGGCTCGTCAAAGCGTAGGTTGTGATTTGGTACTTCTCAATCCTCCGTTTAGTATGGGGGCACGAAAAGGAATTTTTGTGAATATGGCCGGTTTCAGCGGGAGATGCAGCGTTGCGATGGGCCATATTTTAACCGTGTTAATGCGCGCACGACCTGTAGTTGGCTGCGCGATCGTTCCAGAATCTATGCTGTTTTCCAACTTAGACGAGAACGCACGACGATTTCTATCTCGTTTTTACTCTCTTCGTTCCGTTCGCTCGCTTCGCAATTCGACGTTTCGCGGAGGACATGCTAACGCACTTACAATAAAGATAGAGAGAGCTGTTGCAACCGACCAATCAGTTGCAACTGAAAAAACTCAGGAATTAAACGGGGTCCAGATTGTCCGAGGTGGACTACCTCTTTTCCAAGCCGAGTTTCACCGCACAGGCGTTCCCTTTATCCATTCTACCGATCTACGATCTCTAACCAAAGGTATTCTACCGCGTCAGAGAACTCGACAGATTTCACGCGGATTAGTGTCAGGCAATGTCATACTTCTTCCTCGGGTAGGCGTCCCCTCCCGACGGTCTGCGCGGTTCATAAAATTCGAACACGAAGTTCAGCTATCGGATTGCGTCATCGCCCTGCGATGTGTTAACCGTGCCACGGCATTGATTTGGCAAAGGAAGATATCGGATAGATGGGATGAACTCGTAGCAATGTATCGCGGTACTGGCGCTCGATATGTTACCGTTAATCGACTGCATTCATGGCTTGCGTCTATATCCTAGTGAGTTTCCCGCACATCAATCAGAGAATCGGCAGAGAATCAGAGTTACCGAGTACGGGCCAGGTCTTACCGGTTTGTTGCCTAAATTGATTTTTTAGTGCGGGATCGTAATCTCATCGCTATAAGAGATCAGGGTTAGACATAACAGTCTCTACAATCTTGGATAATTCGGCCAATCACAATCCAGTAGGTCGAAGCTAAGAGCCTTGTGCGATAGCATTCACTTCCTTCTGATAAAAAGTTTCTGCATCAGCCCGTCCCACTCGGCGTATTTTTTTTCGGCTTCGTCGACGCCGTATTTTTCGTCGAGGTAGGATTTCTTGAACTTCTGCGTCAGCGAGCCGATGTCGTCGCGGGGCGACCACAGGCCGCCTTTCATCATCAGTTGCTGGCCTTCTTTGGAATGGATCCAATCGATGAAGAGTAACGCGGCATGGGGATGCGGCGCCTTTACCGTCAACCCTGAGTAAGCAACCGTGGTGACTACGGGTTCCAACGGCCGCCAGTCCACCGGCGCGCCTTTTTGTTTTGCCTGGGTGACGTTGGCATCGAAGATCGTTGGCGATAGCGGCACTTCTCCGGAGACGACCAAGCCGCAAAGAGCTGCGCCCGCCATGTTTTGTACTTTCATATCTTGGTCGGCCATTTTTTCGAGGTAGTCACGGCCGAAAGTCTCCAGCGTATTGCCAATCCACCGCGTTCCCGTCGAGGTATTGACGATCGACATCTTCCCTTTCCATTTCGGGTTCAACAGATCCAGCATCGATTTTGGCGCTTCCGCGATCGGTATCAGCGAGGTGTTAAAACCCAAGCTCACGTAGGTCTCGTAATGACCGACATAATAGAAACCATTTTTTCCTTTGACTTTGACATCTTCAGGATAATAACGGGCATCCGGAACGTGATGTTCCTGGAAAATCCCCTCGCGCTTCATGGCGTCCATCTGCTCGCCGGTGGTGGCGATGACATCGGCGATGTACTGGCCGGCTTTGATTTCTTCAACCGAGCGCTTGATCAAAGTGCGTCCGTCGGCGCGATAATCATTGACTTTCAAGAACGGATATTTTTTCTCGAACTCTTTGGCCATGGTGCGATACCAGCTGTGCGAGCCGTAGAGCATGAACGCGCCTTCTTTTTTGGCGCCGTCGATGAGAATCTTTTCGCGATCGGCGCCTTGATAAAGCGCGAGCTGAGGAATCGACATAGGGGCAGCCGCGGCAAGGACTTGCGGCACTGAGAGAAGATAGAAAATGAAACCGGCTAACGATGCGCGGCACAACCCGATTCGTGGATATTTTGGCACGGTATGTCTCCTTCAGCTTTAGCGATTAAGTAGCGCATCCGATTCGCCGTGGCAAATCGCTATTTTCGCGCCACGAACAGCTGGCGCATCAGCTTCTCCCATTGGGAAAACTTGTTTTCTAGTTCTTCCAGCGTGTATTTCTCGTCCAGGTAGATTTTCTTGAACTTCTGCTCACGGGTTCCGACATCGTCTCGTGGCGACCAAAGCCCGCCTTTCATCATCAACAGTTGACCTTCCTTTGAATGCACGTAGTCGAGAAATAGCATGGCCGCGTGTGGGTGGGGCGCTTTTGAAGACAAGGCCGAATAACCGACGGTCGTAGTAACCGGCTCCAGGGCGCGCCATTCCACCGGCGCGCCTTTCTGTTTGGCAACGGTGACATCGGCGTCGAAGATGGTCGGCGACAAAGGCACTTCGCCCGACGCGACCAGTCCGGATAATGCGGCGCCGGACATGTCTTGGACTTTGAGTTCTTGGTCGACCATCTTGTCGAGGAAGTCGCGGCCCATGACGTCGACCATCGCGCCGATCCAGCGCACGCCAGTGGAAGTGCTGACGATGGCCATCTTGCCTTTCCACTTTGGGTCGAGCAGATCCTTGAGCGTCTTCGGTGCCTCGTTCGGCGCTACCAGGGTTGGGTTGAATCCTAAACTATTATAGGTTTCTCGATCGCCGAGATAGTAAACCCCCAACTTGCCTTTGGCTTTGACGGTGTCGGGATAAAAGCGCGCTTGCGGCGTTAAATATTCTTGAAACAAGCCATCCCGCTTCATCAACCCCATGCCTTCGGAAGTCGTTTCGACGACATCGACAATCGCTTTGTTGGCGGCGAACTCTTCCATCGCCCGGCGGATGATATTTTTCGAATCGTTGCGCCACTCGGAAACCGCAATGAAGGGATATTTCTTTTCAAACTCTTTGACGTAGGTTTTGAACCAGGTGTGGGAGTCGTAGAGAACCAGCTGGCCTTCCTTTTTGGCACCATCGATGAGAATTTTCTCCCGGCCGGCGCCTTGGTACAGGGCGATCTGCGCCACGGTCATCGGCGCGCTGGCGGCGAAAGTTTTTGACGACGCTAGCGCGATGAGTAAAAGGAAGAAAAAGAAGCATTTCACAGTTCAACCTCCTCCGTTGGCGACCAACGGGTCGCGTTTAAATTTTCAAGTTGGTTTTATGTTCCAGCAACCACGCCGCGAGTTTGGCGATGCCTTCTTCCAAGTAAACCTTCGGCTGCCAGCCCAGCTCTTTTCGCGCCAGTGAGATGTCGAGCGGATTGCGCAAACGATGCGGCGCGACTTCGGCGGCGTTGGGATGGTGGCCGATTTCGAATTGCAAATTTGGCAGAGCTTTTTCGATCGCACGTTTGAGATCTGCGCTGACGTAAGTTTTGTCGAGGCCAATGTTGTAGGCTTTGCTGAGCGGGCCTGGGGTGAACAGGGCGCGGCTGACGCCGTCGGCGACATCGTCGACGTAGATCAAGTCGTCCACCGGCCGGGTGAGAAAGGGCCGGCAAGTTTGGCCGAGGATGCCTTTCTTCAGTTCCAGCGGGATGCTGCGATAAAGTCCCGGACCATAGACCGATGAATAACGCAGCGCGACGAAATCGACGCCGTGCTTTTCTTTGTAAAAGTTGCCCATCCATTCCGAAACGGTCTTTGCCGCGCGATAAAAATAAGTCGGATAGATCGTCACGGCGTCGTCTTCTTTGACCAGAGCGCCATCCGGTTTGCTGAGCTGGCCGTAGATTGACGCCGAGCTGGAGTAGACCACGCGTTGGATTTTCAAATCTTTGGCAGCTTCGAGAATATTGGTCATGGCCCGATAACAGTAGTCAATTACCGTTGGGCTTTCGTCGCGCGGCGGATGGGCGGCGTGAAAGATATGCGTCGGCCGTTCTTTTTCACACAGCGCGCGGAATTTCGCGCCGTCGGTGACGTTCATGATGTGGCTTGGCGCTTGGATGCCGAGCAGTGCTAGGTCCGGCGCCCGCGGCACGACGTCGATGGCGACGACTTTGTGGCCAAGGGTTTCCATTAACTTGGTAACATGCGAGCCGATGAAGCCGTTGGCGCCGGTGATTAGAACGGTTGCAGCCATGCGATTCTCCCAATCTATTCGATGCCGATTTACGCCACGCCGTAGAACTTGGCGGCATTTTGCCAAATCATTTTTTGTTCGATGTCGTTGGCGATGCCTTGGAACTGCGCTTTATTGACTTCCTTCGAGTGCGGCCAGGTGGAGCCGCCATGTGGGTAGTCGCTGGCCCACATATAATTGTCGATCATCTTGAGCGACTCGGCGGCGAGCACGCCGGCCCGGTCGTCTTGAAAGGTGACGTAGACTTGCCGCCGTACTTGTTCGCTCGGCAGCGCATCGATGGTCGGCGAGTCGGGAGATTCGGAACGCGCTCGCAATAACGAACCGTCCAATTTGTTTATGAACGGCTGAATCCAAGCGAGATCGTATTCGGCGAGGACGAAGGGCAGTTTGGGAAAACGATCGAGAACGCCGCCGAAAACCAAATCGGTCAACAGATTCAACGGCTCCAAGATCGTCCGGCGCAGGGCGTTGCGCCCCTGTTGCAGTTTCGAAATCACTTTCAGCCGCGCGGCCATGCGATCTTTGCCCTGAAGAATGTTGATGTGAAAATGGATCGGATAGTTCATGTCTTGAGCGAGCTGCCAAAGACGATCGTAGTCCGCGTCGCCATAGCACATTCCATCCGGCAAACCCGAGGGCAGGACGACCCCTTTGAGACCGAGCTTGGCGCAGCGTTTCATCTCCTCCATGGACCAATCGACGTCGAGGGCGGAAAGCAGCCCCAGGCCGATTAACCGCTTGGGCGCGGTGTTGCAGTATTCGGTCATCCAATCGTTGTAGGATTGCAGTCCGGCCTTTTGTAGCGGCGTCTCTTCGCCTTGCAAGCTATAAAAATTCCGCGCCATGCTCGGATAGAGCACTTCGATCTTGACGCCGTCGAGATCCATGTCTTTCAAACGCGCCACCGGATCCCAAGGGCCGCGCCAACTTTCCCAGGTAAAATTTTCAATCACCTGGCGCACGCCGCCGGGGACTTTCTCAACGCCGGCGGTAAATGTCATGCCCACCGGGTCGGGTTCATGGCCGTCGAAAACCATGTAGAGACCTTTTTTGCCGGGCGGGTCTTGGACAAAGTGCGGGCCATGAGCGCGCAAGTTTTTCGGGATACGCTCCCAAGCTTCGGGCGGTTCGTTGACGTGAGAATCGGCGGAGAAAAATTTTGGCTCTTCCATAATGATAGGCCTCCTGAGAGTTGGCTATTAATGCTTATTTGCTCTTGGCGAATTTGTAAACGCTATCGATAAAACCGCTGTCTGCCAATTTTCGATAAATGCGCTCGTCGATCAGATCTTCGGCCTTGATCTTGGCCACGCTCGGGTTATAGCGCAAGACGCGCTGAATATTTCGCAGCCCGTCCAGGCCTGGGTAAGGGTTGCGCGCCAGAGTTCGATCGAGATCCTGCAGCGCTTCCTTGGCCGCGGCGATATCCGAGAGCTTCAACCGCTCGGTGAAAAAGCGCAGCACAGCTTCTTGATTCGCCGGATTGTATACGAAGGCGGTGGCTTCGATGAGGCCGCGCAACACCGCTTCGACGATCTCGGGCTGTTGCTGCAAATAGTTGCGCGACAGCACGAGACCGGAGCTGGCGAAAGGAATTTTCGCGCGCGACAGTTCGGCGAGGACGTTAAAACCTTTCTTGCGAAGCTCGCGGGTGAAGGACGGTTCGGTCAAGATCGCATCGATGCGTCCGGACGTCAGGGCTTGGGATAACACCGTCTGATCGCCGAGGGCTTGCAGCTTGATGCGGTCGCGCTCGGGGTTGAGCTTGAAACTTTCCAAGCCGAGAATCGCGCCGATCCAGGTGGTGCCGCCGATGTTGGTCACGCCGATCTCCTTGCCGCGCAAGTCGTCCATCGACTTCAACTCCGGCCGGCTGACGATATCCCAGTAGACGTCGTGATTGAAGGTGGCGACGATCTTGAGATCGTGACCGCTAGCCGCCGCGCTCAACGTCGGCACGCCGCTGGTATGACTCAGTTGCACTTCCCCCGTGGTCAGCGCCAGCATTTGGATGGTGCTGTTGCGTACGTAGATCGGTTCGACCTCGATGCCGTGTTTGCGAAACAAACCATTGCGCACGGCGAACCACAGCGGCGCGGCGCTGACGCCGACGTTGGATTGGCTAAGACGAATTTTTGCCGCCGCCACCGCCGCGGTGGCGGGACGCGCGACGATCAACGCGATTAACAGCGCTAGTAGAGTTAGCAGGACCGATGACCGAGAATTCTTACTTCCTCTCCCTCTGGGAGAGGATAGAGGTGAGGGCAAGGGCGACCGCCGGCAGCCCCGACAAGATGCCCTCACTCTTGCCCTCTCCCAGAGGGAGAGGGAATTGCGGAAATTTGTTGCCGTTGAGTTTCTTTGGAGCGTCATATCTCTTACACGCGTAGCGCCCCGGTGAGCGCGTGAATCGAAGCAACGGACTCGAGTTGCTTCACTTTGTCAATTACGATTTCCGCATTGGCAGTGGTGATACTTCCTGCCGTCGCAGCGCGAAATTTTTCCGCCACCGCGTCCCAGCCGTGAAGGTCGCTCGGCGTCTGCAGCTTTTCTTCCAAGCGCGCGCCGTTTTTCAATTGCACCACCAACGCCGGCCCGCCCGGTGTGTGGCGCACGCGGCCCATCAATTGTTGCACTAACGGCTGCTCCACATTGGCGTCGGTGAAGTCGCCCGGTTTCAGTTCGCGATGAATCAGCGCCATGGCCAGGCAATAGGCCATGCTAAATCTGCCCTCGTAGCCGCGCTGAGGAATCTGGCGCACTAGCGGATAGGGTTTTTGATCGCACTCGATCGATTCTATGGCTTCAGGCTTGAGGTCGTGTTGGCGCACCAGCCGCAACATCGCCTCAAGACCGTTATGGGTTGCCGTGCAGGAAGCGTGGGGTTTGATGCGAATTTCGTTTTCCAAATGAAATTTTGTGCCGAGCTCTTGCGCGAGGGATGCGACAATGTCGTCGGGGATCGGTCCTAGCGCTTCGAGCAAGCCGAAGCGCCCTTCAATCGCCGTGTCGTCGCTAGAAAAACCACTCTGCGCCAGTAGCGCGCAAGTCAATCCGGTGGCGGCGGCGTGGCCGGTGCGAAAGGGTTTGGCCATGGTGCCGCCGTCGCGTGTCAACGCGCCGCAGGAGCCGGCGGCCAAGCCAATCGCCGCAAGCGTTTCTCGCGCCGATAAACTCAATGCGTGGCTCGCCGAGCAGGCGGCGGCGATGGGACCGAGGATGCCGTTGGAGTGCCAGCCTTTGGCGCCGGGGCCGATGCCGTCGGAGCGCCGGCCGAACAGCGCATCGAGGCTGTTGCGCACTTCGCGGCCGACGACAAACGCCGCGAGCATCTTGGCGCCGGAGAGATTCAGTTGCTCACAGACCGCCAACGAAGTCGCTAACGTATAGGTCGTCGAGTGATTGCGATCGTCGTAGTCGAGACCATGGGCGAGGGTGCCGTTGATGAGCGCCGCGTCGCGTGGCGTCACGGATTTGCTCGTGCCCCAGATGGTGCAAGGACCGTCGCTCGTGTTGGCGTTGGCGAACTTCAACAGGTTCACGCCGACTTCTTGGTTGGTCGCAAGCACCGCGACGCCCAAGCAGTCGAGGATCGCGAGTTTCGCGTTATCGGTTGCCTTCGCGGGTGCGCTTGGCAATGAAAACTGCACGCTAAAGTCGGCCAGCTTCTGTGAAAGTTTGTCCGCGCTGTTTGCTTTATCTTCCGCCATGAACGCTTCTCCAATTCAAATTAGTGGCCCTTGGCATAGAGCGAGTCGATAAAACCGCTTTCGTCGAGCTTGCGGATGAAGCGGTTATCGATGACTTCTTCGATTTTGGCGCTCATGACTTTGGGGTTTAGTGTCGCCATCATCCTTTGTATATTGCGCAGACTGTCGACGGCGCCGTAGGGTTTTTTTTCAAAGCCGATCAACATGTCTTGATAGCCATCTTCGAGGCTCGCCACATCGTTGAGTTTCATTTGACGCATCATGGTTTGCATGACGGTGTTGCGATTGGCGGGTGTGGTGACGAAAGCTTGGGCTTCGAGCAGCGCCTTCAACACGCCTTCGACCACCGCGGGATGGTCCCGTAAGAAACCGCCGTTGACCGCGAAGGCGGTGCTCATGAAGGGAATCTTGGCGCGATAGAGTTCCGCCAGGATCGTCATGCCTTTGAGCTTGCTACGGCGGCTGAGAAAGGGATCGAGCAGCGTGGCGTCGATGTTGCCCGCTTCCACGGCTTGGGCGAGCAAGGTTTGGTTGCCGATGGCGTTGATGCGGATCTGGTCGCGGCTCGCCTCTAAACCCAAGTGCTCAAGTGTAAGATAGGCCGCCATCCAAGTCGTTCCGCCGATGTTGGTAATGCCGAAACGTTTGCCGCGCAAATCTTTTGCTTCTTTGATTTCCGGCCGCACCACCAGATCGTAAGTGAGCCGGTTGCCCGGAGCCGCGATGATTTTCAAATCCTGGCCGCCGGCCACCGCCGAAAGCATCGGCGAGCCGCCGCTGCTGGCGAATTGCACTTCGCCGGTGGCCAGGGCGGTCATCTGCAACGGACTACTGCGCAGATAGATCACTTCCATCTCGACGCCATGTTTGGCGAAGAGCCCACGCTCTTGGGCGATCCACAGCACGGTGGAGCGCGCGCTGACCGCCGACTGACTGATGCGGACTTTGACCGCTTTTTGTGGCGCTTGGGCCGCGGGCAAAAGCATTGGCCATAGCGCAGATAGCAAGAGCAAGTATCGAAGAGTTTTTCTAGTTCTCATAGATCCTATTGCTGTCATCCCGAACCCTTCGGCAAAGTTCAGGATAAACTCCGTGAGGTATCTCGTCTTGTCAGCGACGGGCGCAGACGAGATTCCTCGGCTGCGTCTCGGAATGACAGTTTCAGTGCCATCTTTACTTGGCAAACAGACTATCGATATAGCCGCTGTCATCGAGCTTACGCACGAAGCGACTTTCGATAATGTCCTCAGCTTTTACCCGCGTGACCTTTGGATTCAAGCCGCTCATCATTCTTTGAATGTTGCGCAGCCCTTCCACCGATGGGTAGGGTTTTCTTTCGAAGCCGACGAGGATTTCCTGGTAACCTTCTTCTAAGACCGTCGGATCGGCGATCTTCATCTGGCGCGCCATGGTTTGCAGCACGATGTGTTTGTTGGCCGCGGCGCCGACGAAGGCTTGCGCTTCCATTAACGACTTCAAAACATTTTCCACGATCTCGGCATTTCCCTTGAGATAAGCACCATTGACGATCAGGCTGGTGTTGATGAACGGGATCTTCGCGCGATAAAGATCGATCAACACCGACAAGCCTTTTTGTTTGAGCCGCCGGCTCAAAAACGGGTCGAGCAGCGTGGCGTCGATATTTCCCGCTTCAACCGCTTGGGCGAGGATCGTCTGGTTACCGAGGGCGTTGATGCGAATCTGGTCGCGCTGATGATCGAGGCCCAAATGTTCCAAAGCGAGAATCGCCGCCATCCACGTTGTGCCGCCGATGTTGGTGACGCCAAAGCGTTTGCCGCGCAGATCGCGGGCTTCTTTGATTTCCGGGCGCACGACTACGTCGTAGGCCAGACGGTTGCTTGGGCTGGCGACGATCTTCAAATCCTGTCCGCCGGCAACCGCCGATAGCACTGGCGCGCCGCCGCTGCTGGCGAATTGCACATCGCCGGTGGCCATGGCCGCCATTTGCAAATTGCTGCTGCGCAGATAAATGGTCTCGACTTCGAGGCCATGCTTGGCAAACAATCCCTGGCTTTGGGCGATCCAAAGTATTGCCGAGCGCGTGTTGACCGCGGACTGACTGATGCGGATTTTCGCCAGAACTGGTTTGTTGGATTGTGCCGCGCTTTGGGCTGCATGCGGTTCATTTCCGATTAACAGCGACGCTAGAAGACATAGGGCGATCGACCGGAACATCGGCGTCGTTTCCACCAGCTCAGCGTTTGCTGATGAACAGCTTGCGTTTCAAGCCTTCCCATTCGGCGAATTTCTTTTCGATGATCTCGGGCGGGTATTTGCTTTCGATATAGATTTTTTTGAATTTCATCTCCGGATCGATGACGTCGTTGCGCGCCGAACTGAGACCGCCTTTGACGACCGCCTCTTGCCCTTCTTTCGAGTGCAAGAAGTCCACGAACAATAGCCCGGCGTAGGGATGGGGCGCTTTGGCGACGAACGCCAACATACCGGTGGCACCGATCACCGGATCGATGGGACGCCACTCGACCGGCGCGCCCTTCTGTTTCAAGACGGCGATGTTCGAGTTGAAAATCGTCGGCGATAGCGGTACTTCGCCCGATGACACCAATTCGGCGAGCGCGGCGCCGGAAATATTCTGGACATTGATATTCTGCGCCGCCAACTTTTCCAGGAACTCCATGCCGAAGGTCTCGACGATCGCGCCGATCCATTGCGTCCCGGTCGTCGTGCCGGCGATGGTCATCTTGTTCTTCCACTTCGGGTCGAGCAGCTCTTTCATGGTCTTGGGAGCTTCAGCGAGTGGAATCGCTTTGGTGTTAAATCCCATGCTGATGTAAAGCTCGCGACTGTTCCAATAGAGCACGCCTTTTTTGCCTTTGTGCTTCGCTTCGTCATCGTAGCGGTTGATCTCGGGCAAATGGACTTCTTGAAACAAGTTGTCCGCCTGCAAGAGCGCCATATAGTCAGGACTGGTCTCGACGACATCGGCAATCTGCCGACCGGCGGCGGCTTCCTCGGTCAAACGCTTGAGCAGTTCCTTCGAATCGCTGCGATAGATGTTGGTCTTGATGAACGGATACTTTTTGCCGAACTCTTGGGACACATGGCCGGCCATCCAAGTGTTCGATGTGTAGAACGTGACCTGGCCTTCTTTTTTGGCGCCGTCGAGAAGAACTTTATCGCGATCTTTGCCTTGATAGAGAGCTAGTTCGGCGGTTGTCGGCGGCTTGGCCTGAGCGGCTTCAGCGCGTTCAGCCGGCAAAAAATTCATGACGAGAACGCATAACAAGAATTGCCACAGCATGAGGAAATCCTCCTTGAAGCAAGTTTAGCTGTCGAAGTAACCTACCTTATAGGCCCACAGCCAAAGGTAAGCGATCTTCTCGTTGTAAAGTTCGGCGTAGCCGACGTGACCGTAGCGCGGAATCAACACGACGTGAGCGCCGCGGGTCGTAGCTGCGTACTTCGCGGCCATGAACATCTCGCGTTTGTTTTCTAGCGGCGCGCCGCCGTTGACCCAATGGCCTTTGTCGTTTTCGCCGGCGACTAGCAGGACGCGGATGGATTTCAACCAACCGCTGTTCGGCTCCTGCAAGTGATCGAAATATTCTTCGCGTGGCAAGCCGGTGCGTTTCGGGTACTCTTCCAAGATTCCCACCGCCGCGTTGTGCTGGTTGTCGCACAGACTAATTTTCATCTGCGAGCGCAGCGGCGTGACCAGGCGGATGTAGTCGTCGGCGCCGCCCCAGGGCGTTAAGTCCTCGGGATCGACGTAGCCGGAATTTTTAAACGAGTCCGGCGAGCGGCGGGAAATATGATCGATGGGTTTTTCCGAATACTTCTCGGCGCCGGTTTTTTCGCGCCATTCCATCCGCCAACCGTCCGGACCGCCGCTGCCGAAGCCGACGATGCCGATGACTTTGGTTTGCTTGGAAAAGCGTGTCAGGTGCGCCGCCATCGGCCCGCCGGTGGAGTGGCCGAAGCCGATGATCTCTCGGCTGGCGAGATGTCGGTCGGTGAGTAGGCCGGCACCCTGGAGAATGACGTTGAAAGTGCATTTCAAATTGCGGTCGAGAACTTCCGCCGGCGCAAGCTCGCGGTCGAGCAGATAGATCGGTTGGCGCTCGGGCACGGGAATTTTCCACACGCCGCCAGGCGGATAATGGCCGGGATAGGTGAGCGACAACACTTTGAATCCCTGCGCTGCCAGCACCCGCGCCAAACCGGGCCGGCCGTCCGGTGTCAGATCCATGATCTTTTCGCTGGCGGCGCCGCCGTGAAAAAACACCAAGGCGCGCTTACTATCGATTTCTCTTTCCGGCGTGTAGAGCGTGCCGTGCATGTCCCAGTCGTAGCCGTTACGGTTATAGCGCGTGGTGACTTCTTGAGAATGAAAGTTGCCGTCGGGGTAGGGCGGTGGGATGGCGAGCCATTCATCCCATTTGAACTCCAAGAGCAGTTGGTTCGACTTCAGACCGCTAAGAAATTTTTCGCTGATGGTCATGGCTGCGATCGTCTCCCTAGCTTTTGTTGACGTAGTGATCGAGATACCACTTGGCGATCTCGCCTTTAGTGCAAAACCAAACGTCTTTGAAGCTTTTCGCGTAGCGGATGCATTCCTCGAACACGCCGATGATGTTGGGCCGGCCGCCGATGTGCGCGTGCACCAGGGCGTCGATCAGTTTCGGCGCGCCGGCTTGGCCTTCGGCGTAGAGATAGTCGAAGGCGATCTTGAAGCTGTCGAAATAGTTGCGCGCGGGATTTTTCGGATGAAAGATCAGCGCGTGATCGTTGGCGTAATCGCAGCGCGGCATGATCACCAGCGGTTTCAAATTGATCATGCGGTGTTCGGGAATATCGGGGCCGGGCAAATCGCCGGTCCAGTAGATGCCTTCGTTGATCAGATGAGTGAAAGTGTTGTCGTTGATCCGATGGCCGGGACTGACCCAACCGACCGGGCGCTTGCCGGTGACTTTCGCCAGGGCGGTTAAAGTCCGCTTGATGTTG
This sequence comes from Deltaproteobacteria bacterium, assembly GCA_009692615.1. NCBI lineage: Bacteria > Pseudomonadati > Myxococcota > Myxococcia > Deltaproteobacteria bacterium. The sequence continues at coordinate 13,648 of SHYW01000123.1, forward strand.
CTGATCTCGGCGTCTTTTTCGAGGGCGGTTAAATAAATGTCGTTGACCCAGCCATGGCCGACGATCTCGTGGCCGGCGTCGCTTAATTCTTTGACTGCGTCGGGGTAGAGTTCGGCGACCCGGCCGTTGGTGTCGATGGTGCCCTTGACGCCGTGGCGTTCGAGCACGTCCATGATCCGCCATATACCGGCTTTGCCGCCGTATTCGCCGTAGGCGAGGGAAGCGAAATCGATTTTGTCGCCGTCGCGGCGGTACTGCGAGGCCTTGTCAAAAGTTTCGAAGGCGACGAAAAAACTGACGGCGATCTTCGCGTCGTTGGGCCATTTGATCGGTGTGGGTCTCATTTATAAAATGCTCCTTAGGATTTGGGCGCGGAAAATAGCGTCCGAAACTGTTCGTAGTTTTTGTTGTAGTCGTCGGCGGCGCTGAACTCGTCGATGACGTAAGTCAATTTGTCGGCGCCCTGGACCATGCTGGTGACGCCGCGCCGCGTCGGCATGCGGCCGAAGGAGACGATGATTTTTTGCCCTTCGTCGGAGAGCATGAAATCGATGAACAGTTTGGCGGCGTTGGGATGGGGCGCCTTGGCGCCGACGGCGATCGGCTGGAATTTCGTAAACACCGGGTCCTGGGCGACCCAGTCCACCGGCGCGCCTTTGCGCTTGGCATCTTCGACGTTGTGAATGTAGGTGTTGAGCACCAGGGGAAACTCGCCGGCGGCGAGCAGGCCGGTAAGAATCGTCTGGCCGGCATAGAGACGAAACTCTTGGGCGCCCAGTCGGCGCATGTAAGCGAGTCCCTTGTCTTCGCCCATGCGTTTCATTTTCCAGGCGAACCATTCGGGCTTGGTATGGTCCATGCCAATTTTGCCGCGCAATTTGGGATTGATCAAATCGTTGTCCAAGCGCGGCACCTCGCTGCGCGTGAGCATGCGCGTGTTGTAGCCGATGACGTTGGGCATCATGTACACGGCGGACCAGAAACCTTCGGGATCGAAGAAACCCTTTTGCAGATTTTTTGCTTCCGGCGAAAAATATTTTCCCAGCAGATTTCGTTTCTTGAGAAAATAAGCCTGGGTCTCCGCCGACTGCACGACATCGAAGTCGAACTTGCCGGCCTGGGCTTCGGTCATGATCTTGGTCAGCAGCCGCTCGCCCACGGCGCGGAACATACTGATCTGCAAAAATGGATAGCGTGCTTTGAAAGTGTCGTTGAGTTTCTGCGCTTGCTCGACGGTCATCGAAGTATAGAGAACCAGCGAGCCTTCCTTTTTGGCGGCTTCGATGGTCGGCTCGTGATTGTTGGCGCGCGCCGTCGTGCTGCTGAGGAATATCAACGATGCCCATAGGAATAGTTTGGTAATGATCGTCATGAACCGACTCTGCCGAAGAATCACCGGGATACTACCAAGGCGTGAATGAAAGGGTCAACCTAAGCGGTTGAGAAATAAAAAATTGTGTCGTGGCAACGTCAATATGTCATGTTAACAGCAACGCGATTATGTCAGGGTAGTGCGTTGGGTTGAGGTCGTAAGTTAGAAACCTGGCCATAGCGGAACCCCACCTTGTTGGAGTTGGTTCGATATAGGCGAAGTGTGTGCGTCGTT
>SHYW01000124.1 GCA_009692615.1 Deltaproteobacteria bacterium
TGCCAACCGAAGGAGAACCCAACACCAAAATCTAAATCGACGTGCCAGCTCAACAATAAACCCCAGGGGCTTCAAAGCCCTTTTCTCTTAACCTGACTGGTACACTATTGCGCCGCTATCTGGCACATTTTCTCTCCGCCATTGACACTACAGGACCGGTACACTTTTGACCCGCCATTTTCTGCCAGATCTTTGCCGGTTCAGTGGTACACTTTACGCCCGCGATTTATACTTGATCGATACCGATCCGTTTGCCGCGCTGGACTGGCCACGACTACAGACGCCAAAGCCCGATCCATTCACCGAAGAAGAGCGCGATAAGATCCTTCAGGCGTTCAAGGAGAAGAGCCGGTTCTATTACATATTCGCCTATCTGCTCTTCTGGACTGGCATGAGGCCGTCGGAAGCCCTGGCGCTGCGCTGGGAAGACATCGACATCAAGCATGGGTTCCTGTCAATCTCGAAGTCCCGCTACAAGAACGACGAGAACCCCACCAAGACAGCCGGCAGCGAAAGAGAGATTCGCTTACTGTCCGGCGTGATCGACGTGATACGGGCCGTCAAACCATTGCATGTGGGCATCAACGAGCATGTCTTCAAGAACCAGGAAGGCCAGCTTCTAAACTTCCACACCTGGCGGGCTGGTATCTGGTATCGAATCCTAAGAGGCACCGGCATCCGCGAGCGTAAGCCCTACTCTACCCGCCATACGTTCATATCGGCGGGCTTGAGTAACGGAGTCAACATCAAGTGGCTGGCGGAGTACTGCGGAACTTCGGTAACGATGATCGAAAAGCACTATGGCAAGTACATCGGCGGCGATGTTGAAGAGCAGTTTTCAAAGCTCCTGGGGGTCAAACCCGAAACCCTTACCGAAACCCTGGCAAAGGCAACGGGTACTGACCCCGATGAAGTCTTTGAAAACACTGAAAAAGAAGTTGGTGGGCCCACCTGGACTCGAACCAGGGACCAACCGGTTATGAGCCGGTGGCTCTAACCAACTGAGCTATGGGCCCGGAGAAACCAGTAAGAAAGCTTTGAGCGTGGAGCTTTGAGTGTTCGGACGGATCGCCCTCCGAGCACCCTAGCACAGTTTAGTTCTCCATGAAGCTCTTGAGCCGTTTGCTGCGGCTCGGATGACGCAGCTTGCGCAGCGCCTTGGCTTCTATCTGACGAATGCGTTCGCGCGTCACGGTAAACTTTTGGCCAACTTCTTCCAATGTATGGTCGGACTTTTCACCGATGCCGAAGCGCATGCGCAGGACTTGCTCTTCGCGCGGCGTCAGAGTCGCCAGCACTTTGCGGGTTTGCTCCTGCAAGTTGATGTTGACCACCGCGTCCGCCGGCGTGATGATGCGCTTGTCTTCGATGAAGTCGCCAAGATGGCTGTCTTCTTCCTCACCCACCGGAGTCTCCAGCGAGATCGGTTCCTTGGCGATTTTCAAAACCTTGCGCACCTTGTCGAGGGGAATTTCCATTTTAGAAGCGATCTCTTCGGGCGTCGGCTCACGGCCGATCTCTTGGACTAAATAACGCGAGGTGCGGATCAGCTTGTTGATGGTTTCGATCATGTGCACGGGAATGCGGATGGTGCGCGCTTGGTCGGCGATCGCTCTGGTGATCGCCTGGCGAATCCACCAGGTCGCGTAGGTGGAAAACTTGTAGCCGCGCTGATATTCGAACTTGTCCACCGCCTTCATCAGGCCGATGTTGCCTTCTTGAATCAGATCGAGAAATTGTAAACCGCGGTTGGTGTATTTTTTCGCGATGCTGACCACCAGCCGCAGATTCGCTTCAATCAGTTCCTTCTTCGCCAAGTTGGCTTTGGTCTCACCTTCGATGATCGACCACACCCGCCGCTTGACCTCTTCGGCGGGAATTTCCAAATCTTTTTCAATGTGGCGAATGTCGCGCCGCCCGCTGCGAATCTCTTCAGCCATGTGCAGCACCGAATCGTGGCCCATGCGGAACGAGCTCACCACTTTGGGCCAGTGCTTCTTGTTGGCTTCGGCGGCAACCACCAGCTTGAGAATTTCCGACGATGGCTTGCCGACCCGTTGTTCGAAGTCTTTGATGCGCCGCTCGACGGTCTGCATGCGCTCCATGGCGCGCTTCAAGCCGTCGGCGATCGCTTCGGTTTGTTTGCGGTTGAGCTGCAAGTCCTTCAGGCTGTTGATGATCTTGTCGTTGTACTTGTTGACGCTGTCGGTCAGCGATTGGCGCCGGCGCGCCGAGACCCGCTTGCCTTCCAACTGTCTTCTAAGTTTCTCCCGGTCATTGGTGCTGCGGCGAATTTTGCCGATCTGATCGAGCAGTCTTTTTTCGTGAACCTCTTCGTCTTCGAAGTTTTCGTTTTCTTCGTCGCCCTCTTCCTTGATGATCTCGCGCACGCGAATCTCATGCTGGGCCAGCTTCTCGCTGAGATCGAGCACGTAGCGTAGCGCCAAAGGATTGGACAACACTTCATTGATGACGCGGTTCTCGCCTTCTTCGATCTTCTTGGCGATTTCCACTTCGCCCTCGCGGCTGAGCAGCGAGACCGTACCCATCTCGCGCAGATACATGCGCACCGGATCGCCGGTCTTGCCGACCACGTCGCCGTCGGCGTCGCTCTCGACTTCTTTCTCCTCTTCCTCTTCCTCGGCGACATCCTCGCCCGTGCTGCCGATGGTCACGCGCTGATTGGAATCAACGACTTCGATGTCCATCTCGCCGAAGATCGACATGACATCGTCGATCTGATCCGGCGATACCACCTCGGCCGGTAACATGTCGTTAACGTCGTTGTAGGTCAGGTAGCCCTTCTCCTTGCCCAAGTCGATGAGCTTTTTGACCTCCTTCATATTTTTCTTCTCCGCCGGCTGTGCAGCGGAGTCGGAGGCGCCTTTGGCTTTGGCTACCGGATGGTTATTTTCGGCTCGAGCCTTGGGCGTTCTAGCTGGCGCTCTTTTTGTTGGAGGTCTTGCCATTCTAGTATCCTTTCTCTCTTCGCATTCTCATCCTTTTGCTCCTCTGCGGCGCGAATCGCCACGCGCAAATTGCGCTCCATGCCTTTGAGTCGCTTGCGGCGCAGGTACAACACGCAATCCTGGGCCATCTTCTCGCACTCGGCATCGGATAATCTTTCCGAGTCGATCACCAAGCCGGCGATATCCTGAGCGAGTTCAGGGGATAGCTGGTGCATCCATTGGGACAGATCGACGTTCCTTCGTTCTTGCCATTCCGTAACGATGCCGTCAACTAGGGGCCGCCATTTGGGGCTGAACCACTGGCCGGCTTCGCCGTCATCCGCCACTCGGCTCAACACTTTGGGCAAACGCAACATCAAGCCGAGCAGCGAACGCTCGGCAAAATCGTCGCGACTGTCACTTTTGGCCGGTGCTGTAGCAACACTGGGAACCGGCGCGGACCTCATGCCCGGCGCCGGCGGCGGACGGCGGCGCAATAGATCTTCACGTATGCCCAACATATCCACGGCCCGGCTGATCAACAAATCTACTTCGAACGGGTTGGTCACCTTAGCCAACAGCCGGCTGATTTCCGTCGCCACCTGACTCTTGCCTTCGAGGGTTTGGCCATGACGCTTGGCGAGCCAAGAAAAATAATAGTCCGCCAGCGGCACGGCGCGATCCAAAACTTCCTCCAACACCGCCTTGCCCTTGGCGCGCACAAAGCTGTCGGGATCTTCGCCCTTGGGCAAAAAAGCCGCCCGGCCAAGCATGCCGGCCTCGACAAATATTTCAAAACTGCGGGCCGCGGCTTTGAGTCCGGCCTCATCGCCATCGAACAGCGCGATGATGTTTTTGGTATAGCGCGACAGCGCCCGCACATGTTCTGGCGTCAACGCCGTGCCCAAGGTCGCCACCGAATAGGCGACGCCGAACTGCGCCAAGGCGATGACGTCGAGATAGCCTTCGACCACCACGACGCGATCGGCCTGGCGAATGCCCTCTTTGGCTTGATGCAGACCGTACAGCGTCGAGCCTTTGTGAAATAGCGGCGTCTCGCTGGAATTTAAATATTTGGGCATGCCCTGATCGAGCACCCGGCCGCCGAAGCCGACAACTTTTCCCGCCGGATTGACGATCGGAAAAATCACCCGGGCGAAAAATTTTTCGTAAAACTGTTCCGGTCCACGTTGGCCGACCAGGCCGAGGCGCAGCGCATCGTTGACGGAAATATTTTCTTTCTTGGCCAATGACAACAAACCCGAACCGGTTTGCGGCGCATAGCCGAGCATATACTTGCGCGCCATCGTTTCATCGACGCCGCGAGCCTTGAGATATTCGAGGGCCCGGCGCCCCTCGGGATGGGCGAAAAGAATTTTTTGATAATTGGCCGCCACCTGCTCGTTGACGCGAAAAAGCGTCTCACGCTCGCCCTGCTCTTGGCGATTACCCGAACCTGAGCTCAGCTCAATGGCGATGCCGTAACGCTTGGCTACCTGCTCCACCGCTTCGGGAAAGGTCAGGTGATCGTACTGCATGAGAAAGTGGAACACGCTGCCGCCGGCGTGACAGCCGAAACAGTGAAAGATGCCTTTCTCTTCGCTGACCGTAAACGACGGACTTTTTTCCGCGTGAAACGGGCACAGTCCCATGTGGTTACGGCCGGATTTTTTCAGCGTGACGTAATCGGCGACCACTTCGACGATCGAAGCGCGGTTACGAATCTCGGCGATTTTGTCTTGACTGATCATGCCCAAAGCTACATGCGACCGCTAGGCGCCGCCGAGATCTGCCCGGCGTCGTCATGAGAAAAAATCTTTTCTTTGCCGATGCGCAGCAAGTTTTCCGCCAGTTGGGTCAACGGTGCGCTTAGATAGGAACCATCGAGCTTGTCGCGCGCCGACTGCGGCAACCATGCCGCCGAGGTCAATAGAAGAATCGCCAGCGCGGTCAGCGCCGCGCCCTTACCGACGCCGATGGCGACGCCGCCGCTCCGATTGAGGGTTTGTAGAAACAATAGTTTTTCCGAGCGATGGAGCAACCAACCCGCCAAACTAAAAACGAAATAGACCGAGAAGAAAATCGCCACGAAGGCCGCGCCTTTGAGAAACAACGGCGACACCTGCCAATGGCCGGCTAAAAAAGCCGCGATCCTTTGATCGTAGGCCACCGCGACCATGAACCCGACGATCAATCCGGCAAGAGAAAATACTTCGCGGAACAAACCGCGAAAAAAGCCTCGTAAGCCGAAGAGCGCCAAAACCGCAATTAAAATTAAATCGACCCAATTCACCGGCGAAAACCGTTCGATGGTAGAAGTACCTTAACTAATTTAGCGCCTAGATCAACTGCCCCGCGCCCACTCGGATCGAATCGCAGAACCGCAAACCTATCCGGCGCCGGATCGAGGTTCGTGGCGCGTCAACTGCTAAGCAGTGCCTTGGCCATGTCGCTCACCTGTTTGCCGTCGCTCCGACCGGCAACTTTGGGCATCAGCAATTTCATGACCTTGCCGAGATCTGGCAGCCCCTTGGCGCCGGCCTCGTCGATACAGGCGCGAATCAGCGCGGCGACTTCATCTTGAGTTAGCTGCTGGGGCAAATAACGCTTGAGGACGACGAGTTCGGCTTCTTCTTTTTGCGCCAACTCCTCGCGTCCGCCCTTGCGAAACAACTCGATGGATTCGCCGCGCTGTTTGCTCAGCGTGGTGATGATTTTTTGGATTTCATCCGCGCCGAGTTCTTTGCGCACGCGGATCTCTTCGTTATGAAGCGCCGAGAGAAGAAGCCGGAGCGTCGATAGCGTTACCGCATCGCCGCTCTTCATGGCTGTCTTCACGGCTTCCTGGATCTCGGCCTTAAGTGACATTCTGTGATGAGATATCTATCGGGCAACGGTTGAATTAATAGGCGTGACGCACACGGCGCAACGCCCGTTTCTTCGCAGCGATGGCTTTTTTCTTCCGTTTGACGCTGGGTTTTTCGTAATGCTCACGCTTACGCAACTCAGCTAGGATGCCGGCCTTTTCGCAAAGTTTTTTAAAGCGTCGAATAGCGCTCTCAATCGATTCATTCTCGCGGACTCGAACTCCGGTCATAAAATAGACTCACCCCCGATCAACGCGGACGACTAATTGTCCGCTCGTGATTCTAGACGATTACGCTGCCAAGTCAAGCAAATCACTTTTAAATTAAACGGCTTGGACGCAATTGACCGATCTATTTGACGGCTTCTTGAGGAGATTTGTCGCGTCCCTCTAAAAAATCTGCGGCAAAGAGATAAGGACCGCGCTGAAATGAGCCGCGGTTGGTCACAGACGGGCGAGCTTTTCAGGGAAATCGGAAATCAAACCCTGGACGCCGAGGCCGGCAAAGGTCTCGATCTCGCGCGCTTCGTTGACCGTCCAAACATAAACGTCGAGCCCTTCGTCCCAGGCTTGGCGGAGAAATTCCCTGGTCGCGATCTCCTTCTGTACATGCAGCGAAGCCGCGCCCACACGGCGCGCGGCTTCGAACGGGTCGTCATCGACTCCGGCGCCGTAAATAATTCCCAAGGCCGCCTCCGGAGCATGATCCCGCAGTCGTGCCAGACAACGATAATCGAAGGACGATAGCACTGTGCGTTCCAAATAGTCGTAGTGGCTCAAGGTAAACAAGACTTTGAGATCCATGCCCGGCGCGGCGGCGCCAAAAGTTTTAAATTCCAAACAAAGGTCGATCTTGCCGCCCATGACCTCCAGGGCTTCTTCCAGGGTGAGAATCCGTTCGCCGGCAAATTTTTTACCGCGCCAACGGCCGATGTCGAGCTTTTGCAATTGCGCCAAGGTCTGGTCGCGCAGCGCGCCGCGCCCGCCGGCGGTGCGCCTGAGCTTGTCGTCGTGAAAGATTACCACATGGCCGTCCTGGGTCATCTGGCAATCGAGCTCGATCATATCGGCGCCGGCGGCGATCGCTTTTTGCAAAGCCAGACGGGTGCTTTCCGGATAATTGCCGGAGGCGCCCCGATGAGCGATTTTCTTGCAAGCGGCCATGGTCAGAACCGTAACTCGCGCGAGAACAATATTTCGAATTCCATCTTTTTGCGTTCTTTGCGGCCAAAATCTCCGATGCCGAATCCGTTCTCCAAGGCCGCTACGCTAAGCTAGAGCAAATGCAAATGAATCAAAAACTCGCGGTTGCCCTTGGGCCCCAGCAACGGCGATTCTGTCACACCAAGGTTGTCAAAGCTTAACGCCGTTGCCGCGGCGACGATCTCGTCGATGACCCGTGCGTGTTCTTCCGGCGCGCGCACTACACCGCCTTTGCCGACCTTGCCCTTACCGACTTCAAACTGCGGCTTGATCAGGGCGATGACATCGCCATGATCGATCAAAAGCGTCTTGACCTGGGGCAAAATTATTTTTAGCGAAATAAACGACGCGTCGATGGTCGCCAAGTCGGCGGCCCGCGGCAGTTGACTCAGTTGGAAATAGCGAATGTTGGTCTTTTCAAAAACCACCACCCGCGGATCGTTGCGAAGTTTCCAATCCAACTGGCCATAGCCGACATCGACGGCGAACACGCCGGCCGCGCCGTGGGCGAGCAAGCAATCGGTAAAGCCGCCAGTGGAGGCGCCGACATCGAGGGCGAATTTGTCTTTGACTTGGATCGAGAATTGCGCCAACGCTTTGGCTAATTTTTGTCCGCCGCGGCTGACGTAAGGTGGCAGCGATTTGAAACGAATCGCGGCGTCGATGTCGGTGAGATTGCCCGCCTTGTCGACCATCTGTTCGTTGACCAGCACTTCGCCGGCGAGAATCCGGCGCCGTCCGTCTTCGCGGCTGGCGACCAGCTGGCGCTCGACCAAGAGCAGATCTAAGCGCTCCCTCTTTCCCATCCCTCTCTACTTTTCTTTTTGGCGCGCCGCACCATTTGCAACGCCGCTTGAGCGATGGCGTCTTTGTCGAAGCCGCAGATTTTTCTGAGTTCGTCTTGGGTTCCGTGTGGGATAAAACGGTCGGGCACACCGAGCCGTTTGACTTCGACGCCGGTAAATCCTTCGTCGGCGAGAAATTCCAGCACCGCGCTGCCGAAGCCGCCGGCGATCGCGTGATCTTCCACGGTGATCACTCTCGGGACGCGTCCGAGAATCGCGCCAAACAACTCCCGATCCAACGGTTTGACGAAGCGCGCATTGATCACCGCGGCGTTAATCCCCAACGGCGCCAACTCCTGCGCCGCCTTCAACGCCGGTAAAACCGTTTGGCCGACGGCGGCGATGACAATATCGTTGCCTTCGCGCAACAGCTCGCCTTTGCCGATGGGCAGACTATTTAGCTTGGTGTCCAAGGCCACGCCTCCCCCCTCGCCGCGCGGGTAACGCAGTGAGATCGGTCCGTTGAAATCGACCGCGGTCTTGAGCATATGTTGCAGCTCGTTCTCGTCCTTGGGCGCCATGATCACGAGGTTGGGGATCGAACGCATGTAGGCGAAATCGAACACGCCGTGATGGGTCGGCCCATCGGCGCCAACCAAACCGCCGCGGTCCAGCGCGAACACCACGTGCAAATTCTGCAAGCAGACATCGTGGAGAATCTCGTCGTAGCCGCGCTGCAAAAAAGTCGAGTAGATCGCGACTACGGGAATGTAGCCTTCGGTGGCCAGGCCGCCGGCAAACGTTACCGCATGCTGTTCGGCGATGCCGACATCGTAAGTACGCTTGGGCAGTTCGCGCTGCAATTTGTCGATGCCCGTGCCGCTGCCCATGGCGGCGGTGATGCCGACGATCTTGGGATTCTCCTTGGCGAGGCGAAGCAGCGACGCGCCGAAAATATCGGTGTAAGTGGGAATCGGCCCTTTATCTTTCTTCGCCTTGCCGGTGAGCACGTGGAACGGCGTCACGGCGTGAAACTTGATCGGATCCTGTTCCGCCGGCAAATAGCCTTTGCCTTTTTTCGTCACGACATGGACCAACGTCGGCCCCTCGATCTTTTTGACGTTCTCCAAGGTCGCGATCATCTCGCCGATATTGTGGCCGTCGATGGGGCCGACATATTGAAAGCCCAGGCTTTCGAAGAGAAACCCTGGGGTCACCAGACCTAGAAACGAATCGCGCAGCTTGCGCGCCACATGCTTTAAATTTTCTCCGTTCGGCAAACTCTTGAGCAAGGCCGATAAATTCTTTTGCAAGCGCACGCCCAAATCGGTGGTAAACTGCTTGCTCAGAAAAGATGACACCGCGCCGACCCTTGGATCGATAAAGTGCTCGTTGTCGTTGAGGATGACGATCAAATCCTTGTCGAGATGGCCGGCGGAATTCAAACCTTCATAGGTCAAACCCGCGCTCAAGCCGCCGTCACTGATCACCGCGACAACTTTGCGCCGCGAGCCAGCCAAAGACTTAGCTTCGACCATGCCGAGGGCGGCGGAAATAGATGTGCCGGCGTGGCCGGCGCCAAAGACATCGTACTCGCTCTCCTCGCGACTGAGAAAACCGCTCAAGCCGCCGAGCTGGCGAATCGTCGCCAAACGCTCGCGCCGGCCGCAGAGCAATTTGTGCGCGTAGGTTTGATGGCCGGTGTCCCAGACGATGCGGTCGTCCGGCGTGTTGAAAGCGTAGTGTAGCGCCAAGGTCAGCTCCACCGCGCCCAAAGTCGAGGCGAAGTGGCCGCCCACCTCGGAAACCACGGAAATCACTTCGTCGCGGATTTCCCCGGCCAGTTGGTTTAACTGTTCGGGAGAAAACTTACGAATGTCCTTGGGAAACTGAACGGTATCGAGCAGTCTTGCCATGTTAGCTGTGCATCTCCTTGGTCAAGAGTTTTCCATTGGTGTTGAGTGCGCGCGCGGCCATCTGTTCGGCGATGGCGCGCAGCGCTTCGCCGGCGGCGCCGAAGGGCGCCAGTTCATCGAAACACTGCGTGAGCAACTCGGATAACCGCTCTTGCGCTTTGGCGACGCCGACCACCGATGGATAGGTTGCTTTATTCCACTCGCTGGTGCCGGACTCGGCCAGGTCGCCCGGCGCGGTTTCGCCGAGAATGTCTAAAATATCGTCTGCGATCTGGAAAGCCAAGCCGAGCGCCTCGCCAAAGCGCGATAGCCGCCGCAGTTCGTCCGCCGACGCTCCCGCCACTTGGGCGCCGAGACGCACCGCCGCGCGAATCAGCGCGCCGGTCTTGCGCACGTGAATGTATTCCACCACGCCGATGTCCACCGCGCACCGCTCGGCTTCTATATCGAAAGCCTGGCCACCGACCAAACCGGCGATGCCCACGGCGTAGGACAATTCGTGAATCAGCTTGAGAACCAATTCGGCGGGCACACTCGCGGTAACTTCCGGCGCCGAGATCAAATGAAATGCCTCGGTGAGCAGGCCGTCGCCGGCGAGCAGCGCCATGCCTTCGCCGAACACTTTGTGATTGGCCGGCTCGCCCCGCCTGAGATCGTCATTGTCCAACGCCGGCAAATCGTCGTGAATCAGCGAATAGCCGTGGATCATTTCCACGGCGCAGGCGAACGGCATGAGGGTTTTACGTTTGGCGCCGAACAGTTCACCGGCCGCCAACACCAGAATCGGCCGAATTCGCTTGCCGCCGGGAAACAATCCGTAACGCATCGCCTTGTAGATATTGCCGGAAATCTCGGCGTGGCGCTTGAAATAGTTTTCCAACCCGCGGTCCACCGCCGCGCTGCGCGACCGGAGAAAAGTATCTAAATCGAATTTAGCCACGCTGGAAATTCTTTTACTGGCGCTGCCGACGTTGCCCATAAATTAAAATCGTTTCGCCCTCGTCAATGACGCAATCTAACACCGACCGGCGCAATTCTTCAAATCCAGCGGTGCAGTTTTCGTCGAGAAACCGACAATTGTTATTGCAGAGGAACGAACCACAGGGGAAATCGCAAGCCGTCGACACAATAGCCAAGATCAATCCTCGTCGGCGCCCGCGTCGGCCGAATCCGCGAAAGCTTTGAGCTGCGGCTTGCCGTCTTTGTCTTTGACGAGAAGCTCGATTTTCTTTTCTACTTCGTCAAGCTTTTGGTAACAGAACTTGACTAGGCCGACGCCTTTTTCGTACGCCGCCAGTGAATCTTCGAGGGACAATTCGCCGGAATCGAGATGTTCGACCACTTGTTCTAAATCTTCCAGGGCGGTTTCAAACTTTTTGTTCATTGAATCCTTGCGCGCCATGTTATTGCTCCGTTTTGTTTGTCGCTTTTGACTGTTGATTTTGCCGGCCGTTGTGGGAAATTTTTTTCAGCAACTCAAACGGCTCGATGCGCGCGTTGGCCAAGCGCGCGCCCCAGTGCAGATGGGGCCCAGTGACCCGGCCGGTGGCGCCGGACAAACCTACCGCGTCGCCTTTTTTTACTAGCGCGCCATCTTCGACTTTGAATTCGGACAAATGAAAATACATGGTGAACAAACCGCCGCCATGATCGAGCACGACGCTGCCGCCGGCGAAAAAAAAGTTACCGACCAATACGACGCGGCCGTGATTGGCCGCCAGCACTTCCGTCCCCGCCGGCGCGGACAGATCGGTGCCGCTGTGGGGCGACCGCGGCGTGCCATTGATGATGCGCCGGGAACCGAACGACGAAGCCGACTCCTGTTGCGCCACGGGCCGAACGAAGGGCGCATCCCACAACCGCTCCGGCGCGGAAGTTTCGAAGGCGCGCGCGAACGCGGCCTGTTCGCGGCGGATTTCTTCCAAAGTTTCCGGGGTCATCTCATCGAAGCTCGGCGGCACGTTGAAGGATTCGGTCTGAAACGATTTGGCTTTGACCTTCAGTGCGATTTCTTTGTGCTGCTCGGCCCCCGATTGGGAGATCGCCTTCAGCCGGAGCTTCGATAGCGTGGGCTTGGCTTCGACATCCGCGCCGATCAGCGCGGCGAACTTGCCATCGCCGTTTGGAAAGAAAAAAACTTTTTGCTTGCCCCAGTTTCCTTCCACGGTCGCCAAATCCGCGCCGCTCATTTTTATCTCGACCAGCTCGCCTTGTTTTACTTCAATCGATCTTGGCCAGATCACCTTGCCGGTTTCGCCAGCCTGAGCGAGCGCGGAGCCGATAGCGAAGGAGATTAGCAACGTGAGCAAAGCCAGCGCCGTCATTCCTTCCCCTCCACGCGGCACAGCGCTTTTCCTTGGGCGAAAGTGATGCGCAGGCGATCGCCGAGCGCCAATTCGGCGCCGTCTTTAACGATTCGCTCTCCGGGAAGTTTATGGGCGATGCTGTAACCGCGCTCAAGCACCGCTAACGGACTGAGCGCAGCCAATCGTCCGGCGCCCTGGGCGAGGCGGTCTTTGAATTGGCGCAGCTTTTCCTGGAAGCGGCGCAGCAAATCAATCGACAGCTCGTCCAACCGTTGCTGATTTTCTCTGAGCTTGCGGCCGGGATCGGCGAGCCGTTTGGCCAAACCGGCGCAGGCTTCGCGCAACGTCAATAATTTGAATTCGATATTCTTTAGGAGCTGCTCTTGCAGCAACTCGACTTGATCGATCAAATCGGCCTTGCGCGGCACGACCATCTCTGCCGCCGCCGTCGGTGTCGGCGCGCGCCGGTCGGCGACGAAATCGGCGATGGTGAAATCGACTTCATGCCCCACCGCGGAAACAACGGGAACCTCGGAAGCGAAGATCGCCCGGGCGACGATCTCTTCATTGAACGCCCAGAGATCTTCCAGCGAACCGCCGCCGCGCCCGACGATCATCACGTCCACGCCGCCCAAGCGATTCAAATCGTCGATCGCCGCGGCGATCTCCCGCGCCGCGCCATCGCCCTGAACTTTGACCGGCCGAATCACCACGCGGCGATCGGGATAGCGATCGCGGATGATGCGCAGCATATCGTGCACCGCCGCGCCTTTGTCGGAAGTGACAATGCCGATGGTGTTGGGCAAAGACGGCAGATCCCGTTTGCGTTCCGGCCCGAACAAACCCTCGGCGGCGAGTTTGTTTTTCAATTGCTCGAAGGCGAGCGCCAGAGCCCCCTGCCCCTGGGGCTCCATGTCGTCGACGTAAAGCTGCAAGTCGCCGCGCACGGTATAAAGGCTCACCCGGCCGAAGCAGAGCACTGCCAAACCGCTTTGCGGCGTGAAGCGCAGCAGCGATCCCTGACGGCGAAACATGACGGCGGAAAGTTGGCTCTTGTCGTCTTTGAGGGTGAAATAAAAATGGCCCGACGGCGCGGCTTTAAAATTGGAAATCTCGCCCGCCACCCAAAGGCCGTCGAAACGCTTTTCCAAACTGCCTTTGATCTGCTCGTTGAGCTCGCTGATAGTAAGGCTCTTGCGCGTTATCGCGGCAAATAGCGGTAGGTCGGTTTCGGTGCTGGAACTGCGCGGCATGTTGAGACGAATGTAGCACAAAAAAAATAGCCCTCCGAGAGGAGGGCTATTTTTGCCGAATCAATTATCTGACGTGAAAGGCAACAAGCTTTAAGCCGCCTTTTTCTGCGCGATCTTTTTTAAGACATCCCAGTTTTTGAGCAGATCGAGCGCGCGCTTCAACTGCTGATCGTTGTCGATGGTTTCGTCGCCGGTCGGACCGGAAGCGGGAATCTGTTTTTCTTTTTCCCGGTCAATCTGCTCTTGGGCCGAACTTTCCTTTTGCGGATTTTGCAGGTGGCCCGGCAAGTTTTCCTCGCGCAGGCCGGCGCGTTTCTTCTCCTCCACCTTGCCCTCCTGGGGCGCCACCGCTTCGACGATGATGTCGGGGACGATGCCGGTGGCCTGGATCGAACGGCCCTTAGGGGTGAAATAACGCGCCGTGGTCAAGCGCAGAGCGGAGTTGTCATCCAGCGGTAGGATCGTCTGCACCGATCCCTTGCCAAAGGTCTTGGTGCCGAGCACCACCGCGCGCCCATGATCTTGCAAGGCGCCGGCGACGATTTCCGAAGCGCTGGCGCTGCCGCCATCGACTAGCACGACGATCGGGAAATCCATCCAGGTGCCGTCTTTTTGCGCGAAGTATTTTTGCTTCTGCGCTTCGATGCGCCCTTCGGTGTAAACGATCAGACCGGAGTCCAAGAACATATCGGAAACCCGCACCGCCTGGGTCAAAAGCCCGCCGGGATTGTTGCGCAGGTCGAGCACCAACCCTTTGACGCCGCCTTTTTCGCCGGCCAATTTTTCCAGGGCGCGCTGCAAGTCGCGGTCGCTCCGTTCTTGAAATTGGGCAAGGCGAAGGTAGGCGTAACCGGGTTCGAGGGCGCGGCTCTTGACACTTTGGACGCGAATCACGTCGCGCACCAAGGTAAAGTCCAACAGGTCGTTGGCGCCTTCGCGGCGCACGGTCAGATTGATCTTAGTGCCCTTGAGGCCGCGCATCTTTTTCACCGCATCGACCAGCGACATATCCTTGGTGAACTCGTTTTCGATTTTAAAAATCTGGTCGCCCGGCTTGATGCCGGCTTTGAAGGCCGGCGTGTCTTCGATCGGCGAAACCACGGTGAGAATGCCGCCCTTTACCGTGATTTCAATGCCCAAGCCGCCGAAGCGTCCTTGGGTGTCGCTCTGCAAGTCTTTATAAAGTTGTGGTGTGAGATAGGCGCTATGGGGATCGAGGGAACTGAGCATGCCGTTGATCGCACCGTTGACCAAGTTCTTGGTTTCGACATCTTCGACATAGTTTTTCTTGACAATCGATAGGATGTTGCTAAAAGCTTCGAGACTTTCGTAATCCTGCCGCCCCACCGCCGCAACATTCGGCACCCATCGGCTCGACAAGAAAAAACCCACAGCCATGCCGAGCACCAAGACCAGCAACGGGGTTCCATGTTTCTGTAACAAGCGCATTCCAGTTTCTCCTGACCGTCCATTACCGATATGTCGTGCAGTTTATCCCAACAAGGAAACAAAAGCTATTTGTTGTAGCAAAGTGATTATGTCAGGGGTTAACGGCAACGTAATTATGTCAGGGTGGAAGGATGACAACCCTGACAATGAAAGACGAGAAACGACTAGACGTAATTCAACGAGTATATCGCAGCGAGATCACCGTGGTTGAGGCCGC